>NZ_JAIUGR010000009.1:0-274276 GCF_020164695.1 Mesorhizobium sp. ESP6-5 | reverse complement strand
TGCTGCTGCTGGTCGCGCTTCTTCCTGCGCGGCTGCTGCTCGTCGGTTGCGGGCGCGGCCTCGCCGGCGGGCGCCTGCTCGGCCTGCTGCTGCTGGTCGCGCTTCTTCCTGCGCGGCTGCTGCTCTTCAGCCGCGGGGGCGGGCTGCTGCGCGGCCGGAGCGGTCTCGGTCTGCTGTTGCTGCTCGCGCTTCTTCTTGCGCGGCTGTTCCTCGTCGCCCTGTCCCTGGTCGGTGGGGGTGTCCTGCGCCAGGATGATCAGCGGTGTCCCCCCGCGTTGCATGGGGCCGAACGCGGCTGTCCCCTGAAGCGGGGACGCGCCTAACGGCGCGGATGCCATCAACAGGCCAAGGGCTGTGCCTGCCAGAATCCGTGGTTGGCGTTTCATCGAAATTCTCCTTGTGGGGTCCCATCCTTGCCGAAACCGCTTTTAACGAAATTGGTTCCAGTTGCCCATCGTTAGGGGCTGTACAGGGCTATTGGCCGACCTTTTGAAGGCAACTTCATGTCATTCAGCCCCCTTTGCAGCCTCATTCCGGCTGTCGCCGCGCTTGACCTTGGCGGCGGCTGGGGCCACATGCCGGAAATGGAAACCCCGTTCTGGAAGACCAAGACGCTGGAAGAGATGAGCCCCACCGAGTGGGAATCGCTCTGCGACGGCTGCGGCAAGTGCTGCCTGTCCAAGCTCGAGGACGAGGACACCGGTGAAATCTACTGGACCAGCGTCGGCTGCCGGCTGTTCGACGCCGAGAGCTGCCGCTGTGCGGACTATGCCAACCGGCTGGCGCGCGTTCCCGACTGCGTCGGCCTGACGCCGCAGAATGTGCGCACCATCAGCTGGCTGCCCAGCACCTGCGCCTACCGGCTGGTGGCCGAGGGCCGCGACCTCTACTGGTGGCATCGGTTGGTTTCCGGCAGTGCCGAGACCGTGCACGAGGCCGGCATTTCCATGCGCGGCCGGGTCAAGGCGAGCGAGACCGACCTGGCCGAGCCGGAAGACTATTTTAACTTTATGCTCGACGACGAGCCCTGACGCGCGCGGTAGACCGTCAGGAGTTGCCTGTCGGGAACCCTGCGAGGGCGAGGCGCCTGGCGCGATATTGTTGAGTGCCGGCGAGGGATTTGGCCGGCGAGAGATTTGAAAGGTCGGCGCTTTGCCGTGTGGCGCCACATGAACCGCGGATGAACGGGCAGTTCGTAAATAGTTCAGACAGGCCGGTGCATTCTCCCGCCATCGGTTTCACGAGGAGGGCGCAAGCCCGCAACAAGGAGAGAGAACCATGTACACCACCATCAAGACGGCAGCGCTTTCGGCTCTGGTCGGCCTCGGCACGCTGGCGGCCATCCCCGCCCATGCCGACAGCCTCTATCTTGGCTTCGGCAACAACCAGGACCCGCGCTTCGGCGTCTATGCCGGCGACGACGGCTATCGCCACCGCCGGGACGAGCGCCGCGACGATTGGCGCCGTGGCTGCTCGCCGGATCGCGCCCTCGACAAGGCGGAGCGCATGGGGCTGCACCGTGCCCGCATCGTCGATGTCAACCGCCGCGTGGTCAAGGTGATGGGCCGTCAGTACGGCGACCGCGTCGTCATCGTGTTCGCCAACGAGCGCGGTTGCCCGGTCATCAACCGCTGAGAATCTCAGGCGTGGACCTTCTGTGAAGGTCTGGAGCCCCTTTCCCTCGGGAAAGAAGTGGCCCGAAATCCCCGCGGAAGCGATTCCGCGGGGTTTTTAATGCCTGCGGCGGTCTGTCTTGAGCAGGTCCGTGGCCAAGCAATGCTCGGCCACGGCGTCCAGCGCCGCCTACTTCAGTTCGAAGGTAACGGTGACCTGGACATTGTAGGCGTTCTCGCCGGCCTGTACCGGCGCCGCGCCGGCCGCGGCGTCGAATGCCTTGGCGTTGATCGGCATCGGCGCCGGCCTGATGTTCTGATCGGTGATCTCGAGCACCCGGCCCAGGCTGACCCCGGCCGCCTCGGCCAGCGTCCTGGCCTTGGCCATGGCGTCGGCGACAGCTTTCTTTCGGGCCTCTGTGACGGTGGCCGCCGGATTGTCATTGGTGAAGGCGATGCCGCCGCCCTGGTTGACGCCGAGCGACACCGCCTTGTCGAGGATCTCGCCTGTCTTGTCGACGTCGCGCACGCGCACCGAGAGCGTGTTGGTCACCTGATAGGCGACGAGTTCGGCCTCCTGGCTGCCGTCCGGCTTGTTGGTATAGTTGTAGCGGGGGGTGATCTGGATGCCCGCGGTCTGCAGGTCGCGATCCTTGATGCCGGCGGCCTTCATCGCGGCGATCACCGCGGCCATGGCATCATTGTTGGCGTCGAGTGCGGCACGCGCCGTCTTGGCTTCGCGCATGACGCTGAGCGTCAGCACCGCCAGATCGGGGGCCACGGTTGCTTCGCCCTCGCCGGACACGATGATGCGGGGCGGGGTCGGCAGATCGGTGGCTCCAGCCATCGCCGGAAAAGCGATTGCAGCGGCGAGCGCGAGGGGCAAAAGATGTCTGGTCATGAAAATCTCCTTGGTCTGCGATCAAGTCGCAGGGGGGCGCGTAGAGCGCGATTATGGGTTGATTTGGGCGATCTGCGAAAGCCCGCCGGGAAAGCCTTGTGCCGCGATGCGAAAAACATTAATCCAGCCCGCGTGGGGCCTGTAGCTCAATGGTTAGAGCCGGCGGCTCATAACCGCTTGGTTGGGGGTTCGAGTCCCTCCGGGCCCACCATTATCTTTGTTTTTCAATGGCTTACGGGTAGGTTCGCCAACGGGTTCGCCAGAAGGTTCGCCAAGCATCGGCCTGCGGGTCACCAGCCGCACGACGCGATCCATGCCCTGAACCGCCAGACGAACCTGCGATGCCTCGCGTGAGTAGAGCTCGGCATGATCGATGTCGTCGTGGCCCAGCACATCCATGAGCTGCCTGGTCGAGGCCTCGGCCTCGGCGAGATAGACGCCGAGCGACTTTCGCAGTCCATGCAGCGTCAGCCCTTTCGCAAGCCCTGCAAGCTTGCACCAGTGCGCCATGCTCCCGGTCAGGGACTTGGAGGAGAAGGGCTGGCCATAAGCGGTCACCAGGACGGTTTCGCCGCGCTTGTCGGCGGCCCCAAGAATCTCGCCCAGCATGGGCGTGATCGGTACGAAAAGCCGCTTGCCACCGGTCCGGTTCTTGTTCTTTGCCTGGACGATGTCGAAGCCGTCGAAATGACGCTCCTGGCCATCGATCATGACCTTGCGCGTCACCCTCTGGTCCCACCGTAGATCGGCGACATCGCCGCGACGATTGCCCAGCCAGAGCGCGAGCCCGTAACAGGTGCGCGCAGCCGTCCCCAGCGGCCAGCGCTGCTCAAACTTCTGCATCGCTTCGTGAGGCCAAGCCTTCCAGCCCGTGTAGGCAGGACGCCACTCGACCGCCGCGGTAGGATCGATTGCAATCCAGTCCAGTCGCATCGCGACATAGACGAGCTTGCGTATCGCGACGAGCAGATGCTTGGCCTTGTGTGGTGTCGCGATAAAGTGCCCCAGAAGCTCTTCGACGTGGACCCGCCGCAGGTTTTTAACGGGCACGTCGCGCCATGTCAGCGGATGGTCCGGGACCACCCGCAGACCCAGAAATTCCTCGATCAGGCGGCTGTTCTTGAATTTCGTGCTGTCATCATGGGCGAGCCACTTGACCGACGCCTTCAATCTCTTTTCGGCTGCTCCGAATGTTCCTGGCAAGGCCGCACCCGGCATTGTGACAACCGGGGCTTTTCGAATGTTGCGACCCTCGACAGCAGCCCGATAGGCTTCCTTGAAACCTCTCTCGTTGGGGGCAGGCAGCGGCACCAGGCGGCCATTGGCGCGGTAGCGCCAGCGCGTCTTCCCATGACGATCCATATAGGAGGACACACCTGGGTGTTTGTCTTTAAGACGCTGTTCCATTGCAGAACCAGACTATTACCCTCGATGATTCCCTTGCAAGAGAAAGTCGACGACATTGTCGTCATCGTCGCCGGGCAGATCCGCGAACGCAGCCTCCAGTTTAAGGCGATCCCAGATCACACGACTGTCGATTTTCTTTGGCTTGGGCATGCGCCTGTCTAAGACCATCTGGTCGAACTTTGTTACTCCAACGCCGACGTAGCGGGCAGCTTCATCCCGCGACAGGCCACGTGGAGGGTAGGAGAGGGTGTCGCTTTTCATCACCTTGATCCGCTAATCAGCTATCCGAACGCGTGGCACTTTCTGTGAATATCGCGTTCGAAATAGCAGGGGCCCCATAAAGGGGAAGCCCGATGTCCGGCTTTGATTGCGGAAGGGCTACCCTGGCGTGCAAATAGGACGCTCGAGCCGCCTGTGAGCGGTGATCGCAGCCCTGGTCCATCGAGAACAATGTCTTGCCCGTAACGTAAATTGAAAGCAGGCCGGTGGCGTATGGCCCTGCGTCAGTTTAATATATTAGTCCTGCCTAAGATTAGCCGGAGACCCTGAAGATGCAGCAGGCGAAACAAATCTTGGTGACAGGCGGCGCAGGTTTCCTGGGATCATTTTTGTGCGAGCGGCTCCTTGCTGAGGGCCATCAGGTAGTTTGCGCAGATAACTTCTTCACAGGAAGCCGCAGAAACGTCTCTCATCTCCTCGATGACCGATCGTTCGAGATTATTCGTCATGACGTGACGTTTCCACTCTACGTAGAGGTTGACGAAATATACAATCTCGCCTGTCCGGCGAGCCCCGTCCACTATCAGTCCGACCCCGTCCAGACGACCAAAACCAGCGTTCATGGCGCGATCAATATGCTCGGACTGGCCAAGCGGGTTCGCGCACACATTCTGCAGGCGTCCACCTCCGAAGTCTATGGCGACCCGGAGGTTCATCCGCAGTTGGAAGACTATTGGGGCAGAGTGAACCCGATTGGCCCTCGTTCCTGCTATGACGAAGGCAAGCGATGTGCCGAGACCCTGTTTTTCGACTATTGGCGACAGCACAAGCTGAAGATCAAGGTAGCCCGTATTTTCAATACCTACGGTCCAAGGATGCGTCCCGACGACGGTCGTGTCGTTTCCAATTTCATCGTGCAGGCGCTGCAAAACAAACCGATTACGGTCTACGGCACTGGCCAGCAGACGCGTTCATTCTGCTACGTCGAGGATCTCATCGACGGTCTGGTACGTCTTATGCAGACGGCCGACGATATCACCGGTCCTGTCAATCTCGGCAACCCGGCGGAATTCACGATGCTCGAACTCGCAAATCTGGTGATCGAACTTACCGGAAGCCGATCGAAGATCAGATTTTCGCCGCTACCGGTCGACGATCCAAAGCAGCGGCAGCCCGATATCCGATATGCTTCCCGCGAACTCAAATGGAAGCCAAGAACTGCATTGCGTGCTGGCCTTGCCAAGACCATTGCGTATTTCGAGGACGTGGTTTCATCTGGGCACATTCGGCCCGCCGCAGCCGAATGAAGACGGTCCTGGTAACTGGCGGGGCCGGCTACATCGGGTCGCACTGCTGCAAGGCATTCGCGGAATCCGGATGGTCGGTTGTTGCCTTTGACAACCTTTCGCGCGGCTGGCGCGACGCGGTGAAATGGGGACCGTTGATCGAAGGCGATATTTCCGACGCGGCGGCTGTGGCGGCCGCCCTGGACCAGTATCGGCCGGACGCCGTGGCGCATTTCGCTGCCTACGCTTACGTTGGCGAGTCAGTCGAGCGGCCCGAACTTTACTACCGAAACAATAGTTTCGGCACCCTGGTCCTGCTCGAGGAAATGCTGAAAGCCGGTCTGGACAAGCTGATCTTTTCGAGCACCTGTGCAACTTACGGGATCCCGACGCGGTCGCCGATAGACGAGACGCATCGACAGTCGCCCATCAATCCCTATGGCTGGTCCAAATTCATCATAGAAAGGATGATCGAGGATATCTCACTTGCTCATGGTCTCAACGCGGTCGTGCTTCGGTATTTCAATGCAGCCGGATGCGACCCCGACGGCGAAATCGGAGAAAAGCATGAACCGGAAACACATGTCATTCCGCTCGCCATAGAGGCGGCAGTGAGGCCGGGCCGCATTTTTAGAATCAACGGCACCAATTTTGACACCCGCGACGGAACCGCCGTGAGGGACTACATCCACGTTGTCGATCTCGCGCGCGCCCACGTCCTGGCAGGGGAGAAGCTTCTCCGCGACAAGGGCGTCCACGTCTACAACCTCGGAACCGGAGCGGGTACAACGGTGAACGAACTGGTCGATGCCGTCAGCCGGGCTTCGGGAATGCGGGTTCCGCTGGTTTACGGGCCGCGCAGACCAGGGGACCCGCCGGGGCTTGTTGCTGAGGCCGGCAAGGCCAAGCGGGAACTCGGTTGGGCGGCCGAGCAATCCGCCATCGACAGGATCGTCGAGACGGCACTGGCTTGGTATCGCAGTCGATTGTAACAGATATTGCGCAAGTGACGCTACCGCGCGGTCAGCAAGCGATCGAGAGCGCCAGCCACCGCGCCGAGCGAGAAACTTCCCTCTATCCGCTTTCGCGCCGCCTGTCCGAGGCGGTCTCGCATGGTTGGATCGTCCTTAAGTTTCTTCAGCGCGTGTGCAATTTCCGCCGACTCGTCCCTTCGAACAATGAGGCCGCCGGATGCCTCGCCGTCTGCCAAGATGTCGGGTAGGCCCTGTGCGTCGGTAGCAACGATCGGAAGGCCGCAGGCCATCGCCTCCAACGGTGCGACGGGCATACCTTCGGTGCGGGACGCAGTGACATAGGCATCCGCCGCCGAAAGCCAACGCCGTATCAAGGACCGGTCCGTGGTATAGTCGCAAAGCCATCTCACATTCGGCAGTGCGGCCTCTCTCAGCAGCCTGGCAAAAACGTCTCGGTCCTGCCCCGAGCCTATGATGACCAGTTCGGACGAAGCATCACCGGAAAAGAAGGACCATGCTTTCAGGAGCACATCCAGCCCCTTACGGCGAACGTCGATGCGTCCGTGGTTGACGACGACGAAATTCCCGCGCGCCAGACAGAGGTCTTGCCGCGCCTGCTGACGTTCGATCGCTGTCCACTCGCTGGAATCGATGGGGTTGGCAATATTCGCTACCTTGAGGGCTATACGCGGGTAAGCTTTGGCGAGGCGTTCACGCTCCGCAGCCGATGCGACGATTAGGCCGCTGCAGGCACGGAGAGATGCCTGCCTGGCAATTGCCTCTATCCAGGAGAGCGTCCGGTCGCCGCCCTGGAACGTTGCATAGAGCGGAATGCGGTTACGGACTGCCAGCCAGGCAAGCGCATCAAACCGGGTATATTCGTATTCCTGAACGAGAATTGCATCACACTGGGATCGGGCGAGCACCTCCCGGAACGCCGGGAGCGGCGTCGCGGACCAGCGCCGCAGACTGTGACCCGCTGCGGAGTGACCTTGACGCGCGCGCGCGCCGGGAACGACCCAGATCGGCGCGCCCGTGCCGGCATGGTAGTGGCATTCTATCTGCGAGGCATGCTCGGAAGCGCACACAATGACCGGCCTGTGGCCGGCCAGTTGCAGGGCGGAGACGTAACCGAACAGCCAGCCGCCGGTCATCTGTTCGACGAAATCCTTAAGCCGCAATCCTATCGGATCGAGGAATTCCTCCACGACGTCGCCCCATGGAAAGAGGGCGATGACGAGGGAAGCGCGGCGGCCCATCAAATGCCCCAAAATTCATTTACGCCAGGAAAAAGCCGTCTCCGTGCCGCGTGTCGAGCGGTGGTGCAGCACGTATCCGACAGCCGTGATCGGCGCCGCAAGAGCGTAAAGTATCTTGCGGCGACGGCGTCCCAGACGAGAAAATGCGACGTCGTGAAAGAGTGCCGTCACTGGGTTGATAAATGTGGCGCGGCGTTCCGGCGCACGGTCGAAGAGCGCTGCGAGTTCGGGATCCCAATAGCCGCGACGAACGTGACCCCATTCCTGCATCAGTTCGCTTTCATGCGGGCAATAGGGCTTCATGACGCGAAAATACGGGTAATGCCACTCCGCATGCGGCGTCGAGACAAGAACATACCCGCCTGGGCGCACGACCCGCAAGGCCTCTTGTGCGGCACTACGGTCATCCTCAATGTGTTCAAGCACGTCGAAGAGCGTCGCCACGTCGAAACTGTCGTTCGCGAAGGGGAGGTCACAGGCATCGCCGCAGACGAAGGTCGACTTCGCCCAATCTGGCTGGTGGTTGCCCAACTCGGGATCGAGATCGAGGTTAACGACTTCAGCGTTGGGATAGAGGATACTTGCCATCCCGCTGCGCCCGCCTCCAATTTCGAGTATCCGGCCGGGCCCGTCGATCGCCGCGGGCGCGACGCGATGAATTGCGCGCATCTTCTCACGGTAGAAAAGGCCGTCCGTCAGAGCGTTTGGAAAGGGATTTCGAGACAGGAATTGTCCGAGCGGCGCCTTGCGGATCATCGATTTTCTTCCTCAACCAATTTGATGTTCGCCGTTTTCGCCAGCCGAAACGGACGAGGAATTGAAGACCAGCCAGCCAGCCTTCGACTTCTGCCGCGAGGATACTGGTCCTGCCGGGGGGGCCTTCGAAAAGCGCCTTGACGAATGTTCTCAAGAAATATGCGGGCAGCTGCTTCCAGATGCGATCGATGTTTCCGCGATTGCCAAAATTGTCATATTGCGTGACAAGAGCTGCGACGTGGCCCTTCATGTAGGCTCTTATTTGCCGCCTGAAGCCCGGCCAGTCGCGGCGATGATGATGGAAGACAACGGCGCGAGGTTCATACAGGCAAGTCCCTCCTGCGGCCAGCAGCCGGTACCATAGCTCCGAATCTTCGGAACATCCGGCAGCACCGGCGCCGAGGCGCTCGTCGAACGAGCCTACCCGATCGAAGGCCGATCGCCGGAAGGCCATGTTGGCCCCGGCGCCGATTTTCCAGACATGCGCTCCGCTTGGCCGGGTCTCTTCGAAGAAGCGGTGGTCGAAGAGAAGCGGCACGAAGGTGGACCCAAAACCGCCCATGTCGAACTGGAAACGACGTTGGGCGATCGTATCGAGCCGGGCTGGCAGCACCAAGCCGGTCAGTGCCTCGATGTCCCGTTCTTCGAAGGCGCGCGCGATTTCGGCAGTCCAGCCAGGATGAACCTCGACGTCGTCATCCGTGAACGCGATGATGTCTTGACGGCTTTCCCGGATGCCGGCGGATCGGGCAACACTCAATCCGGGCCGCGGCTCATGAACGAAACGGACCTCAGGAAAGCCGACACATACCGGCCGAGCGTTGCCGTCGCGGGAGTTATCAACGACGATGACTTCGCCCGGGGCGCTGCGTTGCCTTGCAACGCTTTGAAGGCACTCCGCCAGGGCGGGGCCGCGGTCGCGCGTGCAAATTACGACTGAGATGTGCTGGGCCGACGCTGAAGACGCAGCTGCAAGTTCATCAAGGCGGTCGACAAGGTCGTCGGCCCCGAGCGCCGCCGTCAAACAGAGCGCGGACTTTGGCGATCCTTCATAGGTCGCCCGCAAGGGGGCGCCCAGCGGGATGTTGCGGGCAGCCAATTGTGCTGCCGAAAACTCCGCCGCGAACTGCCGCAGACTTGCCTCGCTGTAGGGCAATTCGTCAGGCAAGGACGCCCGCATTCCCAGCGGCAAGTCCTTCCACCAGAAGATCGATAGCGAAGGGGTATCTCCCACATCGGCGTCCGCACAGGCGGAGCCGAGATCGATTTGCCTGACACGGAAGGCCTCGCCATTCACCGGTTCTGCTCCCGGATTCTCTGCACGCGGATACGTGAGCGATCATATTCGCCTGCCAGGCCGCAGATTCCACCCCACAACTCTGCAATGCCGAAACGAAAATCACGACCTTGAAGCTTGCGCGCGGCCCGTGCCAGCGCTTTCAGCCGATCGAAAAACCACCAGCAAACCATGGCACGGTGACGTGCCCTGAGCTCTCCGTCGGTCCGACGGCTTTTGACAAGAAAGGCCATCATACCAAGTCCCCATGTCCAATATTGCCGTCTCAATTGGTCGATCGTCTCGCGATGCTCGTGGTAAACGGCATACTCCGGTTCATAGATAATGGGCCGGCCTGAACGCAGCACGCGATAGAAAATGTCGAGATCGCCACCGCCAGGCAGCGGTGCTCCGGTATCGAGCGCTTCGTCGAAGCCGCCCAGCGATACCAGCAGCGTGCGGTCGAAAGCCATGTTGCAGCCGGCGCCGAGAATACCAGACCCTACCGGGTGCAGCGCATTGTCGAATCGGGTGTTGTGGAATTCGTTGCGCCTGAAGCCGCGGCCAAATCCGCCCCTTCGTTCGAAAAAGATCTGCGCCTCGGTGTCCAGGCGAAGCGGCAGCACCAAACCCGTAAAGCCACCGGCACCCGGATTGTCCCGGCAGGCTTTGGCAAGCCCGTCAAGCCAGTTGCGGTCGACGACCACGTCATCGTCCAGATAGGCAATCAAGCTGCCCGTGACCGAGCGAAGAGCGGCGTTTCGTGCAAAATCAAGCCCGGGCCTCGGTTCGAACACGTAACGAACGTCCTCGAAGCGCTCGACTGCTTCGCGTGTGGCTGAATCCACAGACGCATTGTCCACCACGACGACTTCGACGCTCGGAAAAGCGGTTCTGCGTCGGATGCTGTCGAGCGAACCCAGCAACCTCGAAAGACGTTCGGCGCGGTCTTTCGTACATATCGCGATGGAGAGGCTCGGCAGGGGCGATTGCCCAACCGGTCTAAGCCGCAGCAATTCCTTATCCATCTTCGCAACCAGGATGCGATCGGCAAAACGTTCATCGGCAACGGATTTCTGTCGCTCCGCCGACAGGATCGCTGCGGAGGCGAGCGCGATCATCTCAAAGCCGACAAGCCGGCCCTGCCAGCGGGCAATGAGACCAACGCCATCGTGCTCTGGCGCAAGCTCAATCGGGGCCAGCGGACTTGACAGTTCGACGTCGACGATCTTGTAGCCCATCGCCTTAGTTCGCACCCATGGCAACACGATCGAGCTGAAACTCGTGAAGTCTTGAAAAATGGCCCGCCCGCTTCAGGAGTTGATCCGGCGGACCAATCTCGATCACCCGTCCTTTCGACATCACGATGATCTGGTCAGCGGTCTGGACGGTGGACAGGCGATGCGCAATGACAACCACGGTGCGATTGTGCGAGTATTGCTCGAGGGCGATCTGGAACGCCTGTTCCGTCTCACCGTCGAGCGCATTCGTGGCTTCGTCCAAAAGGAGAATGTCGGGATTGCGAAGTATGGTCCGGGCCAGCGCGATCCGCTGCCTCTGGCCCCCCGACACGCGCATTCCCTGGTCGCCGATCTGCGTCTCGTAGCCCTGCGGAAGCGAACGGATGAAATCGTCCGCCTTCGCAATGCGGGCCGCTTGGCGCAGTTCGTGCTCACCGGCGTCGAAATCGCCGTAAGCGATGTTGGCCGCGATGGTATCGTTGAACAGGTATACCTCCTGAGACATCAGCGACAGCCGCTTGCGCCAACTGCGCAACTCGAAACCTAAGAGCGGGATACCGTCGGCGAGGACTTCCCCCGACGTCGGGTCCATGAAGCGAAAGAGCAGGGCCATGAGGGTGGATTTGCCGGCACCCGACTCGCCAACGATTGCTGTGGTCTTGCCGGCGGGGATACTGAAGGAGACATCCTGTAGCGCCAAAGGCTGATCGGGCGCATACCGAAAGCAGACATCGCGAAATTCGACGGCCGTCTTGAGGGCGGGCGCCGGCAGATAGCCTTGGCTGAGAAACGGCGTTTGCGTTGTGCGCAGGAACTCGTCCACATCGTCAATCGCGCCCGCAAGCCCGTCCAGCGCAATCTTCGACTGCAGCAATTCCCGTGTGGGAGCCTGGAGACGATAGAGCAGCGACAGGAAAGCGGCGAGAGCCGCGATTCCTATGCTTGCTGATTCCGCAATGAGAACCAGTGCACCGATCAGGATCGTGATCGAGATCTCCGAGACAGGCCCGGGGGTCGCCCAAAGCATGTCGAGCCTCAACAGACGACGCCTTACCCTGTCCGATGTCTGAACGAACCGGTCATGCTCGTAGGATTCCTGTGCGAAGGCACGGATCAATTGCAATGAATTGATGCTTTCCCACATCCTGAGGCCGAACTGCTTGTTTTCCTCGACGACGGCCTTGCCGGTCTCGTCAGCGCGTCGCGTTGCCAGACGAATGGCCATTGCTCCGAAAAGCAGGAAAATCATCGAAAAAAAGGTCAATCGGACTGAGATCAATAGCATCAAGAGAACGAAGACGACGAAGGTACAAAGGCAGATCATCAACCGGTAGGCCAGGCTCAGCCCTTGGCTGACCTTCCAGGTATTGTTGGCAATTGTCGTGATGATGTCCGTTCGCCTGTTCTCGACACGGTAGTCGATGCACGAACTTATCGTCTGATCGAAAACCCTGGATCGCAACCGGTGCGCGACGAGGCCGTCAATGTATCTGGTTACCCAGGTGTTGATGAGATGGACCGCGTTTTTGAGGACGATGCTGACGCAAAGCGCTCCGACCAGGAAGGCGGTCAGGTGTTGATGCGGGATGGGTGACAAGATCCTGTCAAACACCGGCTGCCATCTGCCGGGCTGAGGCGGCGAGGCTCCGAGGCTCTGCAGCAGGGGAATGAACAGGACGAGACCCGTACCTTCCAGAACCGCTGCGATCAGTCCAAGTCCCACCACGGTCGGCCCAGCCCAGGCTGGTGCCGCCCCCAGGCGAAAGAGCCGCCGCAATCGCGCGACCAGACTCACCAGATGCCCTCTGCGTAGGGGGGGTGGAACTCGGCGTTCTTGTTTCGGCTCCTTTTCACTCGGATTTTGACCCACCGAGGCACCAGTCGGGCTCGGCAGTAGATGTCCACCATTCTTGGCAGGCGAGAAATCGCCGTCCCTGGCTCCATCAGGAAGAGTTTCTTCATCAGGCCATACGCTGCCGAAAGCCGCCCGCAGATCAAGGCCCTTACGGCGAGCCAATGCAGCATGTCGATCAGATGATCGTCGAGATCGTCCCCGAACTGCGGGTACTTCTGGCGAAACTCGGCAAGGACAATTTCACAAGAACGAAGCATCTGCATGACATCGCTCGACATGTTGGCGTTCGTCATCCGGTAACCCACGAGGTACTGAGGGACGACGCGAAACTCGTAACTTTCGGCTATTCTGAGGCACATCAGCAGGTCCTCGCAGCCTTGTGCGTTCCTGGCCCTCAAGGAAGGGTCGAAGCCTCCCGCTCGCTCGAACGCGGCGCGTCGGACCAGCATTGAACTTCCGTTGCCAACAAAATTCGTCCTGCACATGCGTTGGAGCACGCGACCCTCGGCATCGGGCCGGTTATGCAATGAGAATACCCGGCCGTCGCCGTCTATATCGGCGAACCAGCAATATGCCAGGCCTGCGGAAGAGCCGCCTTGCTGTAAGGTGCACATCTGAAGCGCGATTTTGGATGGGGCCCAAAGATCGTCGGCGTCCACAAACGCCAGGAACTCCGCATCGGTGGAAGCAACTCCACGATTGCGCGCATTCGCAACGCCGCCGTTCGACTGCCTTATCAGGCGGATACGGCTATCCTGTTCAGCATAGGACGCCACAATCGAGGCAGAAGGGTCCGTCGACCCGTCGTCGACGACGACAATGTCCAGCGCCTGGTAGTGTTGCCCGCAGATGCTGTTCAGGGTCGCGCGAATCGTTCGTTCCGCATTGAACATCGGCACCACGACGCCCACCGTGGCATTGTCTTTGATCATGGGCCTCTGTTGTCTCCGCAAAAAGTTGGCTAGACAGGCAACCGGCGCCCGGCGAGCCTCTCCGCGACACGCACCCCCCGGCCTCGATGGCTCTGCCGACTACGCCGTCGTGCGGGAACCTGGAAGTGTGAGTCACGGCGGCATGCTGCACTGCAACACAAAATTACACCGCAATGCGCAATATTGCTAATTTAATCATCTCTAAAGTCCGGTTTGCAGGATCAGATTTTCTTACGGCCCGAAACAGCGCTTGAACCGCCAGCGCGCGCCGTTATCGTGAACGCCGCCGTCCCGCGCGGCGTCCCGCCCACCGCTAAGCTGAGATTGGCTGTTCAAGAGGCGGGCGTCTTACTACGCAGCCTTTAATCTGACCGGGATCCTGATGAGGTACTGGCGCGTCTTCACGAACCAACCTCAGCGACCGACATAAAGCTCCGACCTGCCTTGCGACGCCAATGCGCGACGGGGAAGAGATCGGCACGGCTGCAATGAGAGACAGGACTCACCCGCAGCCGCACTCAAGCCGCGACGGTTAGCCGAGAGAGGAGGAGAGGGCGCTACTGGTTATGTGCCTATCCTGCGGGGCGAAGGCGATCGCCATAGCATTGTGGCTGTGTGGACTGGCGTCATTCGAATAGACGAGTAGGGTTCGCCATGGCACCGCATCAAGCAAACCCGCCGCGTGGCCATCGTTTCTGCGCGAGAAACGCGTGCGCCAGGGGGCAGCGAGGTGCGGGGCCTGCACCTAGGAGAGAGAAGGCTCGAGCCGGCCAAGCTGTCCGCGTGGCTAGAAGCGCGGAGACATCTGAGAGCGCTGCATTCGCCCGAACGAGCCGAACCATCGGATGGCGACCATCCACCCCCGGATGACGGTGATCCTGGCGTCGCCCTGCGTGACCCTATGAAGGACCGGCGTTGGTTCACATCGAGTTCCTGAGATCGTTCCGCGGACCTATGTCACGCAATGTCATTCACGATTCCTATCCGGCGATAGATGAAACCTTCGTCCCCTGCGGCATTGGCGACGTTGCGCCGGGTTTCATCGACCAGCGCAGCCATGCGGGCGTGTGCCTCCGACTTGATGCAGACCGGATCTGTCGCAGCGGCATCGCCGACAATCGCCAACGCCTGACATCTGCAGCCGCCCCAATCGATCTCACGCCGCTCGCAGCTTCGGCATGGCTCCTGCATCCATTCGGTGCCGCGAAAGGCATTGAATGCGGGTGAAGCGGCCCAGATGTCGGCCAGCGGTTTCGCTCCAAAACGTTCGAAGCGAAGCGAAGGAATCGTCTGCGCGGCGTGGCACGGCAATACAGTACCGTCCGGGGTAACCACTAACGCGTCGCGCGCCCAACCGCCCATGCATGGCTTGGGATATGTGGCGAAATAATCCGGCGTGACAAAATCGATGTTCATAATGCCGGCGAGCCTTTCGCGCGCGGCTGCGACGATGTCCGCCTGCCGGTCTATCGCGCCACATTCGGGCATCAGCATATCGCGATTGGCCAGCGCCCAGCCGGCATACTGCACGTTGGCGATCTCGAGCCGGTCGGCGCCCAAGGAAAGAGCCAGATCGATGAATTCGGGTACCTCCTCGATGTTGTGACGATGGATCGGTGCGTTGATGGTGAGTGGCAGCCCGGCCGCGCGGGCGCGGTGTGCCGTCTTCAGCTTCTTTTCGTGGCTGCCGCTGTGGTTGGCGACACGGTCGGTGGTCGGCTGACGGGCACCCTGAAAGCTCAGTTGCAGGTGGTCGAGACCGGCTTCGGCAAAGGCTTCGATACGGCCTTCGGCAATGCCAACACCAGCGGTGATGAGGTTGGTGTAGATACCGCGCGACGAAAGCGCGGCGATCAGTTGCTCAAGGTCGCGGCGAAGCGTCGGCTCGCCGCCAGACAGGTGCACCTGGAGAACGCCCAGATCGGCGGCCTGCGAGAACAGATCGAGCCAGGTCCGCGTGTCGAGCTCCCGATTGGCCTTCAGCAATTCGAGCGGATTGGAGCAGTAAGGGCATTGCAGCGGACAGCGATGCGTCAGTTCCGCCAACATGCCGATCGGAGGCAGGAGAGGCTCGGTCATAGTTTCACCAGAAGGTTGTCCGACCATTCCTGCAGGAAGGCGATGACGTCGGCCGCTACCGCATCCTGACCGGCGTCATAGTCGGCCGCAAGGTCGGCGATGATGTGGCCGACCGTGGATCTCCCGTCGCAGCGGCGCAAGATGTCGAGGCTGACCTCGTCCGGCCAGAAGACTTTCTCCGGCGAAAGCACGGCGAAGGCGCGCCGCACAGGGTCGTACTGGATTCGGACATGCTTCGGCAGTGACGGCGCCGATCGCAACGACACGATGGCTCTTTCGCGCAGTCCCGTCATGAGGCCGCCTTCGGGCGGAAGGCGCCGGGCGGTATGTTTCCAGGCGCGCCATAGGCATGTTGAAGTGCGTCGAGCATCGCCCACAATATGTCGCATTTGAACACCAGCGCATCGATCACCTGCTGCTGACGTTCGGCCGTGTCGGCATGTTCTAGCACGTAGGCGAGCGCGAAGTCCGCGTCGCGTGATGCCTGTTCGGGCCGCCAGCTGAAATAGGCCAGCGTGTCTTGCGTAATGTAGTCGTATCTGGCCAGCATCGCCGGCACTCGTTCGCCGATGATGCGGGGTGAGAACATCTCCGTGAGTGACGATGCGACCGCCTCGAGCAGCGTACGGTTGGTGCAGAAGGAAAGGTAGGCGCCCACCGCGAAACGGGTCGCCGGCAGCGCCAGACGCTCGCTCCTGACCGCTTCGGCGTCGAGCCCTAGTGCGGTGGCCAGATGCAGCCAGCGCGCGATGCCGCCGCTCCAGCCGTCGTCGCCGTCATGATCCTCGATGCGTTTGCGCCACGCGGCGCGAAACGCCGGATCTTCGGCACGCGCCAGGATCATGGCGTCCTTGCGCGGAATGACGGCCTGGTAGCAATAACGGTTGAGCGCCCAGGCCTGCATTTCGGCTTTCGACAGAGCGCCACTGGTCATACTGTGATGGAAAGGATGTCGGTTGTGATAACGTTCTTCACCGACCTGCCGCAGCACGGCTTCGAACTCGCTCCTGGACAGGCCATCTTTCGCAGCCTCGTGGAAATCGCTCAAAATTCCATCTCCATCCCATCGCTGGCGACTTCCCAACCA
Organism: Mesorhizobium sp. ESP6-5; assembly: GCF_020164695.1. Classification (NCBI taxonomy): domain Bacteria; kingdom Pseudomonadati; phylum Pseudomonadota; class Alphaproteobacteria; order Hyphomicrobiales; family Phyllobacteriaceae; genus Mesorhizobium; species Mesorhizobium sp. ESP6-5. Next base: position 257,391 of record NZ_JAIUGR010000009.1, on the reverse strand, counting down.
GCCACTCTGACCGCCGCGTGTTCGGCGGAATTCTCGTCGAGAATAGGATTGGTGTTGTTGATATGGACGAAGATACGACGGCCGATTTTTACATCGGCTAAGCCAGCAATCGAGCCCTCCTCTCCAGAGATTGCGATGTGCCCCATGCGCGCGCCGGTTTTCTGGCCGACGCGGGCAATAATCATCTCGTCGTCCGTGTAGATGGTGCCGTCGAACAGCAGGCAGGCGGCATCAGCAACACGAGTGCGCAGGGCGGCATCGATGCGCGCGCAGCCCGGAATGTAGAAGATGGCGCCGCACCTGCCGGTCGCAGTGATGCGGACTCCGATTGTGTCACCCCTGTCGGAACTGAAATCGGCGCTGGGATCGGCCTTTTGCTCGAGGTAGAGCGCGATCTTCCCAGGTACGGGAAAGCTGTCGACCACCACGCCAGTTTCGCGGCCATACGCGTCGCGGATCGCCAGTTCGCCCGTTGGCCCCAGCAGGCGCCGAGATACGATCGACGGATCGAGAACGTTGAAAATCGAATTCGCCTCCAGCGTCTCCAGCACCTGTGCTGTTCCATAGATTGCGAACGGCTGTCGTTCACGCAGGCTGAGCAGGCCGGCGACATGGTCCACGTCGGCGTTGGTCAGCACCACGGCGCGGATTGGCGTCGAGCGCGGCGGCGCATCGGCTGGCGGCTGCAGTTCAGGCGTTTGCGCAATCTGCTGGCGAATGTCGGGCGACGCATTGAAGAGAACCCAGCCTGCCCCGTCACCCGACACGGCAATGGATGATTGTGTTCGTGGACGAACGCCGGGCATCCCGCTGCGAGCCGCGCGGCTCAAACGATAATTGCAATTCCACTGCGGAAAGCCACCTCCCGCCGCCGATCCGATGATCTTCACGAGCATACCATCGCTCCGAAGCCCTATGGAACTAGCAGGACGTTCTCAAAAGCAACCGCGTCCAATTTTCCTACGGACAAGAATTGCATGCCGCCGTTGAAGGGCACATGCAATTGCAGCCTACTTCTTGGGCGGATTTTCTGCGGGCAGGTATCGCGAAATCTCTAAACCGGCGGCGACCTGACACATGATCGGTTTCTTCCAGATCTTCTTCATCGCGTTCTCCTCTTGCGCCAGCCGAACGGGCCGGTCACGCTATCGATGCCATTACCTGAAAATGGGCACTCTTGGAGGATACAACGTGTTGCAGCTTCAGTTGTTCCTTCATCACCAGCCCGGTTTTCCAAATGAACCAGCCTTAACTTTCCTCGAACAGGCGTGAAATGTCGAGCCGCAACCGGTAATCCGATCGTCAAATATGAATGCGGTCACGCCTCGTGCGTTCATAGTGATGCATGCCAAAGGCCCGAGCTAGTCGGGCGGCTGGCGCATCGGTCCCCGCCAAAGAATCGCGCAATGCGCGTGTCAAAGCTTCAGGCCGGGTTGCCAGAGTTCAAGCGCGCCGTAATCGCGCGTTGCCACCGTGTCGTAGCGACCGGTCAAAAGCACCGTCGACCGACCGGTGCCGAGAAGGAGCATCGCTTCATGATCGTTCCTGATAGAGTTGAAACGCTTGCAAAGCTAGACCAGCTGGGCGCTGGCCCGCCGGTAGCCGCAAGCGAGAAGCGGTGAGAGCAGGCGTGCCGCTCAGGGGGCCGGCTGCGACTTGGGAAAGAGCGCGGCCAAGAAACGATCGGAATTTTCCAGCAGTTGGGGTCGGGGTCGGTCCTCCCTCTACCGGTCCAAGGCATGGAGCCCGCCCCAAATGCGGAAATGGGGCGGGCTCACTTTGTTGGAATCCAGGAACATTCCTTTGTCCAAAATATTAGGGTCGCTTCCATCCTGGAGCGCACATGCCGATTTTTGACGTCCCACTTGGCTTGCCCGCCTTGGGCCGAATGAGGCTGGCGCTGACGTTTCTCGTGCTGCTCGCTTTGGTCGCGCCCGGGCTTGGCGAGCCCCAGACGATGGTGATCGGCTATCTCGGCGAACAGCGCAAACCGCCTCTACCGCTCGGGCCACTGGACGAGGTCGTCACCGACGACGGCCTGCAAGGTGCCCGGCTCGGCATCGCCGACAATGCCAGCACCGGCCGCTTTCTCGGTCAGCAATTCCGGTTGCAGGAAATCACCCTCAAGCCCGGCGAGATGCCAGCCGAAGCGGTCAAGGAATTCGCGGCCGCCGGCATCAACTTCCTCATCGCCGATCTCGATGCCGCCCGTTTGCTGCAGGCGAGCGACGCTCCAGGCGCCGAGAGGATGACGCTGTTCAACAGTCGCGCTCCTGACGAGCGGCTCCGCCAGGAGGATTGCCGCAAGAACGTGCTACACACCATTCCGAGCCGCGCGATGCTCGCTGACGGGCTGGCGCAATATCTCGTCTGGAAGCGCTGGCAGCACTGGTTCCTGCTGGTCGGGGCGCATCCCGAGGACCGGGCGATGGCGGTCGCCTTTCGACGCGCGGCGACGCGTTTCGGAGCAGAGATCACCATCGACCAGCCCTGGACGTTCAGGCCGGCCAACGGGCGCGCCGACACAGGACATGTCACGCTGCAGACCGAGATTCCCGCTGCCACGCAGGTCAGCGACTATGATGTGCTCGTCGTTGCCGACGAGGCGGACGAGTTTGGCGCCTATCTCGAAGGCCGAACCGCATTTCCGCGGCCGGTCGCCGGGACGCAGGGTCTCGTCGCGACCGGCTGGAGCGCGGTCAACGAAGAGTGGGGTGCCACGCAACTCCAGGATCGCTTCCACAAGCAGGCCGGGCGCTGGATGCTGCCCAGCGACTACGCCGCCTGGCTCGCCGTGCGAAGCATCGGCGAGGCGGCAACGCGCCTGCACAGCCTCGATCCGATTGCGATCGGAAAGTATCTCCGCAGCAACGATTTCCTGCTCGCCGGATTCAAAGGACAGGGGCTGAGTTTCCGTCCGTGGAACGGCCAGATGCGCCAGCCTGTCCTGATCGCGGGCCCTCGGCTGCTCGTCTCCAACTCGCCACAGCCGGGTTTCCTGCACCAGCGAACGCCACTCGATACTCTGGGGATCGATCTGGAGGAGAGCACATGCAAGTTCTGATTGATCTTGTCCTTGCAATGTTGATTCTCGTTCCTCCCGCCTCGGCTGAGACGATCTACGTCTCCAATGAACAGGACAACACCGTCGCGGTCGTCGACGGGGCGGCCATGACCCTGCAGACAACCATCGATGTCGGGCGGCGTCCGCGCGGGATGGCGCTTTCGATCGACAAGAAGACGCTATTCGTTGCCGAAGGCGACGACAACCGCATCGATGTGATCGATCTCGCCAAACGGCAGGTGGTTGGTCGGTTGCCTTCGGGCGCCGATCCGGAATTCTTCGTTGTCCATCCGGACGGCAAGCGGCTCTTCGTGGCCAATGAAAATGACAATCTGGTTTCGGTCGTCGATATCGCGGCAGGCAAGGTCACAGGCACCATCGACGTCGGCGTGGAACCAGAAGGCATGGCAGTCAGCGCCGATGGCCGCACGGTCGCCTGCACTTCGGAGACGACGAGCATGGTTCATCTCATCGATGCCGGCACACTCGAGCTCATCGACAATCTGCTGGTCGACACGCGGCCGCGCGCGGCGGCGTTTTCGCCGGACGACAAGCAATTGTGGGTGTCGTCCGAAATCCGGGGCACCGTCGCCGTCTTCGATACCGCTACACGCGCTGAAACTGGCAAGATCGAATTCGAGGTGCCGGGTATCCGGCGCGAGGGGGTGCAAGCGGTTGGCATTGAGATGTCGCGCGACGGCACGACCGCCTATGTGGCGCTCGGCCCGGCCAACAGGGTTGCAGAGGTCGACACCAAGACGCTGGCGGTGCGGCGCCTCTATCTCGTCGGCCAGCGTCCGTGGCATGTAGCGCTATCGGACGACCAGAAGCGTCTGATCAGCGCCAACGGCAACTCGGGCGACATCTCCTTCATCAACCTTCACGATCAGGAGGTGGTGAGATCACTGCCGGTGGGGCGCGGTCCGTGGGGCGTCGTGATTGGCCCATGAACGCCCTGTCAGTCGAGGATCTAGGTCACAGTTTCGGAAGCCGGCGGGTTCTCCAGGGCGTCTCGTTCGCGGTGGCTGAAGGCAGGATGTGTATCCTGCTTGGACGCAACGGCGCCGGCAAGACGACCTTGTTCTCGCTGATCACCGGTCTCTACCACGCGCGCGTAGGATCAGTGCAGGTCTTCGGCCAAGCCATGAATGCCAATCCTTCCGCCGCGCTCGCGCAAATGGGCGTCGTCTTTCAATTGCCGACTCTCGACCTCGATCTGACGGCCGGCGAGAACCTGCGATACCATGCGGCCCTGCATGGGCTTCCCTCGGAGCTGAGCAAGGAGCGCTCCAGGGAGGAACTCAGCCGCCTGGAGGTGCTGGACAGGATCGACGACCCCGCCCGCGCGCTGTCCGGCGGCCAGCGCCGGCGCGTGGAGATCGCACGGGCGCTGATGCATAGTCCGCGCCTGCTGCTGCTCGACGAGCCTACCACCGGGCTCGACGTGCCAGGACGGCGCGCGCTTGAACAGCATATGAGAAAGCTTTGCCGAGAGCGTCGCATTGCCGTTCTGTGGGCAACGCATTTCCTCGAAGAGGTGGCGGCCGACGATGATGTCGTGGTGCTGGATCAGGGCAGGGTATGCTGGGCCGGCGGCGCGGATCGCATCGCGCCCGAGCTTAATGTCGAAACCATCGCGGGGGCATTCGCCGTGCTGACGGGCTCGCCATGAAAGTCCACCACGCATTGCGCGCGCTCGACGGCATCTTGCGGCGGGAGATGTTGCGAACGCTTCGGCAGCGCGGCCGGCTGCTCTCGGCGATCATACGGCCTTTGGTCTGGCTCGCCATCTTCGCCGCCGGCTTCCGCTCGGTGCTTGGCCTGTCAATCACGCCGCCCTATCAGACCTACGTGCTCTACGAGGTCTATGTCGTCCCCGGGCTGGCGGCCATGATGCTGCTCTTCCATGCCATGGCAAGCTCGCTGGCGATGGTCTACGACCGTGAGATGGGCAGCATGCGCCTGTTGCTGACGGCGCCGCTTCCACGCTGGTATCTGCTTGCCGCGCGGCTGCTGGCGAGCGTCATCGTCGGTCTGCCGCTGGTCTATCTGTTCTTGCTGATCGCGCGTTATTGGGATGTGCGCCCGCCGTTTCTAGGCTACCTCGCCGTGTTTCCGGCGCTGGTCCTGTCAGGCCTGATGCTGGGCGCGTTCGGGTTGCTGGTATCGTCCGTTTCGACGCAGATGGAGAACTTCGCAGGCGTGATGAACTTCGTCATCTTCCCGACGTTCTTCGCCTCGACGGCGCTTTATCCGATATGGCGGCTCGCCGAGGCGGGGCCGGTGCTGGCCACGATCGCCGCATGGAACCCGTTCAGTTCGGCGGTCGAACTGATACGCTTCACGCTCTATCTGCGCTTCGATCCCGTTTCCGCCCTTGTCGTTCTCGCCTGCCTCGTCGTGTTTTTCCTGGCGGCAGTGGTCGGCTACGACCCCGGCCGCGGCCTGTGGTCCCGGCGCGGCGAGGGCTGATCATTTCAGGCCGTAGAGGTAGGCAGCGATATCACGCGCCTGCTGCTCTGTGATCCCCGTCGATGGCATTGCCGTGTGCGGATTGATCTCCCTGGCCGCTCGTATCCAGCGGATCAGGTTCTCCGGCTCGCCAGCACGCCGGCGATAAAGACCCGGTCGGCAAGGCTGGAATCGAGGCGCGGACCAACCTGGCCTTGTGCCCCCGGCACGCCGGCGATCGTATGGCATCCGGAGCATCCGTACGAGCCGCAACGGATTTATGCAAATCCATCATAAATCGCATGCTCATATCTCGTTTGCGGCGATCGTGGTCGCATGGTTACGCTTGGGCATCAAAACAAAAACGAGGCGATTGAGCCTCGGGGAACCTTCATCATGCGCGAAATTGGGAGCGCTGAACCGGCACATTTCGTGATCGTGCCGCGACGCAAGACTGGGACGAATATCCTGGGTCTCCTTGTCATTGTTCTGCTTGCGATGCTCGTCAGGGCTTTCTGGGTCGGCGACATTGCCTGGAGTTATGTCGGCACCAACCTGTTTTCGCCGAGCGTGCTCAAGGGCGTAATCAACTCCATCATTATGACATTCTGCGCCATGGCGCTGGGCATCGTGCTAGGCGTGGTCACCGCCGTTATGCGCATGTCGGACAATCCGGTACTGCGGAATGTCTCGATCGGCTACGTCTGGCTCTTCCGCGGCACGCCGGCGCTTCTGCAACTGCTGCTGTGGTTCAACCTCGCGCTGATTTTTCCCACGATCGGAATTCCAGGACTGTTCTCGTTTCGAACCGTCGACATCATGACGCCCTTCGTCGCCGCGTTCCTTGGGTTGGGCATCCAGCAAGGCGCCTATACCGCCGAGGTGGTCCGCGCCGGCATTCTGGCCGTGGACAAGGGTCAGACCGAGGCCGGCCTTTCAATTGGCATGACGCCTTTACGCGCTATGCTGAGGATCGTCCTGCCACAGGCCATGCGCGTTATCGTTCCGCCTATCGGCAACGAAACCATCGGCATGGTCAAGCTCACGTCGCTCGCCAGCGTCATCCAATATTCCGAGTTGCTGAGAAGCGTCGAGGACGTCTACTACGTCAACTCTCGCGTCATCGAACTGCTGATTGTCGCCGCCATCTGGTACATGATCGTCGTCACTGTACTGTCCATTGGCCAGATCTTCGTCGAGCGCTATTTTTCGAAAGGCTGGGGCGGCCACGGTCAGCCCGCCGGCCGAGCCCTCACCGAGGAGGCGGCGTGATGGACGCGCTGATCACGGCTGTCGGTCTGCAGAAATATTTCGGTTCTTTCCATGTCCTGCAAGACATCAACTTTGCAATTGCCAAGGGCGAGGTCGTCTGCATCATCGGCCCATCCGGCTCTGGCAAGAGCACCTTCCTGCGCTGCATCAACCAGCTTGAAAAGCTCGATGCTGGATATGTCGCCATCGAGGGCGAAATCGTGGGCTACCGCCGTGATGGGAACAAACTCCATCCGTTGAGCCAAAGCGAGATCGCCCGCCAGCGGCAGTCCGTGGGCATGGTGTTCCAGCGTTTCCATCTTTTCCCGCACAAGACGGTGCTGCAAAACATCGTCGAAGGGCCGGTGGGAGTGCAGAAACGCCCCAAAAGGGATTGCATCGATGAAGCCAAGACCCTGCTCAACCGCGTCGGGCTTTCCCTCAAGGCCGATGCTTACCCGGGCGAATTGTCGGGAGGCCAGCAGCAGCGTGTGGCGATCGCTCGCTCACTCGCGATGAAGCCGAAAGCGATGCTGTTCGACGAGCCCACCTCGGCGCTCGATCCGGAGCTGGTCGGCGAGGTGCTGAGCGTGATGAAGGAGCTTGCGGCGTCCGGCACCACTATGATCGTCGTCACGCATGAGCTGGGCTTCTGCCGCGAGGTGGCCGACCGTGTGCTGTTCATGGACGCCGGTCGCATCGTCGACTGCGGGACACCCGCCGAGATTCTCGAAAATCCACGAAATCCCAGAGTGAAGAATTTCATCTCTGCGGTGCTTTGAAAAACAACCTTCAGGAGGAAAAACCTATGAAATTCATACGCATTGCCGTTTCGGCGATGGCCTTGGTCGCGGCCGGTGCTGCGCACGCCGACACCAAGCTTAACCTTGTCAACCTGGGTGAACTGCGCGTCCTGACGAACCCGATCTACCCGCCCATGGAATTCGTCAATCCCGATCAGGGCACGCTGGATGGCTTCGACGTAGACCTGATCAACGCCATTGGCAAAAAGCTCAACCTTAACGTGCTTTTCGTCACCTCCGCATTCCAGGAGCTGCAGAGCGGGCTCCAGACCGGGCGCGGCGATATGATCATCTCCGGCATGAGCGACAATGTGAAGCGCCAAGCCAGCATGGACTTCGTCGACTACATAACGAGTGGCCCAATCCTCTTCACGATGAAGGCCAACGCCGCCCAGTATAAGGAAACGACGGATTTCTGCGGCAAGACCGTCGCCGGCAGCCGTTCGACCTCCTTCGGCGAAAACGTCACCGGCTGGAGCGACGCCAACTGCGTGGCCAAGGGTAAGCCTGCGATCAAGTTCGAGGGAACGGCCGATTCCAACGCCGCCCGTCTCGGCATGAAGCAGGGCCGCTACGACGCCGTGGTGCAGGGCATCGAAACGATTGCCTACCAGATCCGCCTCGAGCCGGACACCTATCAACTCGTCGGCGAACCCCTGCTCAGCAACGATACCTTCGGCATGGGCTTCAAAAAGGACAATACCAGCCTTCGCGATGCCGTGGCCGGCGCATTAGACGAACTGATCAATGACGGCTCTTACGACGCCATGCTCAAGAAGTGGGGCTTGGTGCACAACGCGGTGCCGAAGGCCGTCATCAACGGCGTGAAGTAAGCACCAAGGCGCACCTAAATCTCCTCACTTCGCGATTTGACCGGCCATCCGGCCGGAGCGGAGAGCTTTTGTCTTTCACAATATGCGCCCGGCTTGCCGGGCGCGGATGAATCCCCAAACAGAATGACCACGCCATGCCGCAGTCGCCTCTTATCATCGGTTCGCTTTGGCCAGCCGGAAGACAATCCGCAGTCGGTCTCGCTTTCGACGTCGATGGGCCGACGGGAGACGCGATGCTCGACGGATCGCTGCTTTGCAACCCGCGCTATTTCACGCAGGGCGCCTATGGCCCATGGCGCGCGCTGCCGAGATTACTCGACCTGCTCGCGGCCTATGACCTCAGGGCCACCTTCTTTATCCCAACCTGGGTTGTGGAGCACTGGACCGACCGGTGCGAGCGCATCGTGGCCGGCGGGCACGAGGTTGGCTATCACGGTCACCGCCACGAGGTATTCATTGACCTCACGGCGGAGCAGCAACTGGACGTGATGGCGCGGTCGCGCCGGATTTTTCGCGACCGGCTCGGCGTGACCCCTATCGGGTTCAGAACACCATCGGGCGATTGGAGCCACGAAACGGTGGCGCTTCTCCAGGATTTCGGCGTCATCTACTCGAGTTCCATGCGCGGCGACGACCGCCCCTACTTCCATCCTTCCGATGAGGGTCCCGGGCTCGTTGAAGTCCCGGCGCGCTGGGACATCGACGACTACACCGCGCTTGCCTACACGGAGACGCCGGATTTCCCCATCGGGCTTGACCGGATTGCAGACTACCGCGTCGTGGAGCGCAACTGGTGCGCGGAGTTCGAAGGCTATCACCGCGAAGGGCTGTGCTGGACGACGATCCTGCATCCGAAGGTATGCGCCAAGCCAGGGCGTCTTTCCATTCTCGAAGGCCTGTTCAAGGTGATCGCCAGCAAAGGCGACAGCGTCTGGACGGCCCGTCTCGGCGACATCGCCCATTGGTGGATCGAACGCTGGTCCGAGGCCGACAATCGAAAGCCGACGCCATGACCACGCCACAGCCTACAATCTGGCCCAAGGGCAAAAACTGCGCCGTGATGATCGCGGTGCCGTTCGACGACGGAGCCGACGCGATAGCCGCCGCTCCCGATCTTGCCAACAGATCGAAGAGCCTGTCGGTCTGGCAATTCGGCGCGACCCGTGGCGTCGAACGGCTTTGCCGGACATTCGCCACATCGAGCGTCAAGGCAAGCTGGTTCCTGGACGCCCAAACGGCGGATCGCCATGGCGACCTGGTGCGTCGGATCGCCTATGCGGGGCACGAGATCGCAAGCAGCGGTCTTGCCTTCGATCGCTACGATGCGCTCACGCCTGCCCGGTTGCTCGACAGCCTCAAGCGCTCGAGAGACGCACTGGAAACGCTGGCGGGGAGGCACACAACCGGGTTTCGCCTGCCGCAGGGCAATTGGCCCCGAGGGTTCGACAGACTTCTGATGGAGGCGGGCTACAGTTGGTCGGCCAGCCTCAATGGCGACGACGTGCCCTACACTCATCCGTCCGGCCTTGTGGCAATTCCGGTTCACATCGAGCTGGAAGACCGGCCCTATTTCCAGTTCAATTTCGCGCCCGCCTTTCCGAAGGGGCAGGGCCGGATACCCGACTACGAAGGCGTCCTTCACAACTGGGTCGCCGAGTTCGACGCATATCGCCGCTTCGGCCTCTGCTACGTTATCCAGCTTCGACCGGAATGGAGCGGAACACCTGGGCGCATCTCGCTTGTCGAGGACCTGCTGCGTCACATCCTCAGCTTCGACGATGTGTGGCTGGCGACTGGCGCCGAGATAGCGGAGCGCCAGAAGGCGCTTGGCTCGACCGTTGCGAATGATCATCCGATCCAGGTCTTCGACGCCTACCGCAAGGAGCAGGGCGTCGATGACTGAAACCATTCTGACTGCACTTGCCGACAAACTCGCTGCCACGGACTTTTCGGACTTTCCTGAAAACACGGTGCGAAAAGCCAAGCTCCATATTCTGGATACGGTGGGCGTGTCGATCGCGGGCGCGACATCCCTCGAGACGAAGCTCGCGGTCGACGCACTTGAGTTGAAGGGCGACAAAGGCGAGGCGAGCGCCTGGGGACTGCCGCTCAAGACCGACGCCCGCACCGCCGCCTTCATCAACGGCGTGTCCGCGCATGCCTTCGAACTGGACGACTCCGGCGGCTGCGACCACTCCGGCGCCGTCGTCCTGCCGGCCGTCATCGCAGCACTCGAGACGACCGGACGGGCGGTGGACGGTCGCCTGTTCCTCAAATCGGTGCTGCTTGGGTATGAGGTGGGACGCCGCGTCCTGGAGGCCTGCGGCGGCTATGAAACCCACAACGGCAAAGGCTGGCATTCTACTGGCACCTGCGGGACCTTCGGCGCTGCGGCGGCCGTGGCGACACTGTTGGGGCTGGATCGAGACGGCATAGCCTCGGCGCTAGGCTGCGCGCTCTCCTATTCGGGCGGGACCTGGGCCTTCATCCATGATGGCGGCCCTGCCAAGAAGCTTCACGCCGGCCGTGCCGCGGAGGGCGGCTACGTTTCGGCCCGGCTCGCTCGGTCCGGTTTTCGCGGGCCAATTTCGGCTTTCGACGATGTTTGGGGCGGATTTTTCCGAACCTTCGGTGACGGGCGGGCGGCGCCGGAAGAGCTCAGTCGCGATTTCGGCCAGAACTGGCGGCTCAACCGCTGCTCAATCAAGCCGCACGCGACGTGCCGCGGCACGCATTCAGCCATCGACGCCATCGATTTGATGCTCGGGGACAACGGGCTGGCGAGTTCGGATGTCGCTTCGGTCTCCGTCGAGATGAGCGGCTTCCAGTTCGGCATGTGCGGCCACAAGACTGTAACCTCGCGAGCGCAGGTGCAGATGAGCCTGCCTTATGCGGTCGCGGCGCGGCTGCATTACGGCAAGGTCTCGTTGGCCGAGCTCGAGGAGAAAGCCTGGCGTGATCCAGCGATCGGCAAATGGCTGGACCGTGTGACGGTTCGCGTCGACCAGGCGATGCGCGATGAGGAAGAGCCGTCCGTGCATATCCGTACCCCTGATGGGAGCGCGTTCTCGGCCAAGGTGGAAGATCCGCTCGGCGGACCGCTCAATCCGCTGAGCGATGAACGCATCATTGCCAAATACACCGACCTTGCCGGCGCAGTGCTGCCGGAAACTCGCATCGCCGCGCTCCGCGATGAGATCCTCGGCATCGATGCCGTCGCCGATGTCCGCCCTTTCACCAACCTGCTCCAACCGTGAGATGACAATGTCCGCACTTTCGAACGCAACATGGTCGCCCCTCTTCAAGGAGGCAGTCTCGACCGACTTTCGCGACTTTCACGAATGCCTCGACCAGGACAAGCGCATCGCCATCTATGACGTCGCCGCCTCCAAGGTTCATGCCCGGATGCTAATGCGCGCAGGCGTCCTGACGCCCACGGACCACGATGCCATCCAGGTCGGTCTCGACACGATCGCTGGGGAAATCGGATCCGGTGCTTTTGCGTGGAGGAAGGAGCTCGAGGACGTCCACATGAACGTCGAAAGCCGCCTGACGGCGCTGGTCGGCGACGCCGGCAAGAAGCTTCACACCGCCCGCTCGCGCAATGACCAGGTCGCGACGGATATTCGCCTTTATGCACGAGCCGAACTCGCAGCGCTCGGCCTTGAGTTGCAGGCGCTTATCCTCGCCTTCGTCGATCTCGCGGAACCCCATGCGGCTACGATCATGCCGGGCTTCACCCACCTTCAGATCGCGCAACCGGTTACGTTCGGCCATCACTTGATGGCTTATGCGGAGATGTTCAGCCGCGATCTCGAGCGCATTGGCCAGGCGCGCGAGCGCCTCAATGTGTCACCGCTGGGCGCCGCGGCGCTCGCGGGAACAAGCTATCCCATTGATCCTGATTTCAGCGCGCAGGAACTCGGTTTTTCGCGCGCCTTCCGCAATTCGCTCGACGCGGTGTCCGATCGCGATTACGTGGTCGATATCTGCTCGGCCGGGGCAGTCATCATGGGCCACCTGTCGCGCTTTGCCGAGGAGGTCATCCTGTGGTGTACGCCAATGGTCGATTTCATTGAGCTCGGCGATCAGTTCTGCACCGGCTCGTCGATCATGCCGCAGAAGCGCAATCCTGATCTTGCCGAGCTTGTCCGTGGCAAGGCCGCGCGTGTTATCGGCAACCTGACGACGTCGGTGGCCCTGATGAAATCTCAGCCTCTCGCCTTCAACAAGGACCAGCAGGAATCCAAGCCGCCGCTGACCGATACGTTGGAGAATGTGCGTGGCGCGGTTACCGTCACGACGCAGATGCTGCCGACGATTAAGGTCAAGGCCGCCAACATGCGCGCGGCTGCGGAAAAAGGCTATTCGACGGCGACAGACCTCGCAGATTATCTCGTGCGCGCCGGCATGCCCTTCCGGGATGCCCACCATGCGGTGGCCGCGATCGTGGGCGCGGCACGAGACCAGGGTTACGCTACACTTTCCGCGATGCCGCTTGCTGCCATGCAGGCTTTTGCTCCCATTATCTCGGAGGACGTGGTGGATGCCCTGACGACGGAAGGCTCCGTTGCCAGCCGCAACCATCGCGGGGGCACCGCACCCGTGCAGGTTCGCCGCGCCGCGGCCGAACTGCGGGTCATGCTCGGGTAATTAGGCGAGCTATTTACCTCCGCGAGAACGCCTGTTTAATGACGGGTCCATCGCGGAGAATGGTTTTGAAACTGGCGTTCCAACAGAATCGGTTGCCGCCGCTGCAGACATTGCAGACCTTTTCCGTCGTCGCGGAAACCGGAAGCTTCACGCTGGCTGCCTCCGAGCTCAATCTCAGCCAGAGCGCCATCAGCCGCCAAATACAGCAGCTCGAGCATTACTTCGGCTGCAGCCTGTTCCAGCGCCACACGCGCAAAGTGGTGCTGACGGAGCAAGGAGAGGCGATCGTTCCCATCGTCAACGGATTGCTTATCTCGCTGCGCAACTCCTTTGAGGCAACACGGACCAGGGGGCGGTCGCTCACGGTGCGCATGCCGCCGACCTTCGCCCGGCGCTGGCTTCTGCCTCGACTGACGGACCTTCATGGTCGCCATCCGGATCTGAACATCACGATCGACACTGCCTGGTTCGCCCGCCCGACCTTCGGGACCGGCGACATCGACCTGCTGGTCCTCTATGGCAACGGCCATTGGCCGGGCATGCATGTCGAATTGCTTTTGCCCGAAAAACTGACCCCGATGTGCTCGCCCTCGTTTGCCACCTCGCTTGGCAACCCAGCGCGGATCGAAAGCCTGGCCGACTGCGTGCTGCTGCACTCCAATGCGCGACAGAGCGACTGGACGCTGTGGCTGCAGGCCGAGGGCGCCTATGAGCTGACGGCGGTGCGCAACCAGATATTCGACACCCAGGATTTCGCGATGACGGCAGCGGCAAGCGGTTATGGCGTCACGATGGGCGACATGCATCTTGCACGACAGGATCTGGAAAGTGGCACGCTTGTCACCCCCTTTCGGCGCATCATCGAAAGCGGCTATGGCTACTACGCGATCTGCCCGGCGCGAGAGGACGCCAAAGCACGCGTGTCCGACCTGCTAAACTGGTTGGTAAGGGAGCGGCCAACGTAAAATCCCTGCAGCATCGGTGCGGCACTGCCGGCCCCGCTCTTGTCCGCGGCGTTGATGAGATCGTCGACCGCGCGCGTCGAGGCGCCCCCGGTACCGAACATGGGACGGGAGCGACCCACCGGCGTCACCTATGTCTATGCGCCGGACCGAACGGCGGAGCGACCGGTCGCTCATCTGGGCCGGAACCCTGCAGGTCGACGGAGATGGTGGCTGTGTCGCCATCTATGACGGACGCGACCCCAGCGATCCGAATCCGGCTTTAGGCCGATCAAGTTCGATAGATTGACATCGGGCATATCACCGCCGCGCTGCATGACGAACTGCGCGGTCAGTGCGGCGACTGCGGCAACCGTCCAGAGGACCAGCCGTTTCGGCGCGCCTGCCAGCAGACGCGCCCGCCGCCGCTGTGCGCCTTGCCGCTTGCGCCATTGTTTGGATTGATTGTCGTAGCGAGATCGATCCATAGCAGTCCCCTACGCCGACCACCCTGGCCAAGTGCTGTCGATCATGGGCTCCCATTGCAATAGAAGTCGTCGACGAACCGGCCGGTGGCCTTGTCCCGGCACCGCCACATTAGCGCATAGTTCTGTTCATAGAATTGATCCCAGGCCACGCCGTAGGCCGTGCGAGGTGGGCGGTAATATCCCCCGCCGTAGCCGTTGTTGGCCGCAACAGCAACGGCCGCGCTATTTCGCCGCCGAGGGTAAAGCGAGGGGAACACCCACATGAAGAAAACCTATTATAAGCCTGTTCTCACCAAGCGTGAACGTCTCTCGGCAGTCACGGCGATCGGCCCCGGCCCTTCCGTGCCGGTGCTAAAAGAATAGATCAGCTTGCCCCGAACAGGGCATGCTTGCTGTTGACAGACAGCACGGACGCAAGGCACTTTCCCTCCCGAGGGTAAAGCGAGGAGCACCACTGTGAAGAAGACATACGAAAAGCCAGAACTGAAAAAACGCGAGCGCCTGGGCAGCATCGCAGCCCAGGTGGTCATCGTATCTGGCCTGAGCAAGACGTGATCTGCGCGATGAAAACTTACGAGAAGCCCGTTCTGACCAAGCGCGAACGACTTTCGTTTGTAACGGCTGGCCCCGGTCCATCGGTACCGCCGCCACCGCCACCGGTCCCCTGAGATCAGCCGAATGTGTTCAAGACCCGCTGGCTCACGCCGGCGGGTTTTTCTCATTCCGCTTTGGAAATTCGATCGCCTTCGCCTCAGGCTCCGGCTCCAGCGGTTCATGACCAGGCCGTTCATGCCGAAGACTTGCCGCAGATCGCGTTGATCGACCCGCTGACCGCAGTGCGGGCAGTTGTAGAAGTGAAGATGCTCTTCAATATGCTGCCCTCCATGCAGTTTGCCGGGAACCGGAGGGCCAAGGTCAGATAGCTTTGTCATGCGGGTGGCAACATCCGGCCATGTCAAACGTTCCGGAACTATTTTAGCGCAAGCTGATTGAATCGCGGTTGCGGAACAATCGCGGCGAGATCGGGTGCCGCAGTATCGGGTTGAGGTCATGGCCGCCGGATCGGCTATGTCATCGAGCATAGTCACAGCACAGTTGCCTTTCAAAGCGGCGGAGGCACAGGTTGGGATGCCTGTCACGTTCCGGCGCCAGGAAGAAAACTGGCTACGTGTCACGGAGTTGAAGGGCGAGAAGCGGACCTTCGCTTACATTGTTCGGATGAGGGCCACATGAGCACACGCGGCACCAATTTCCTCGACCGGTGAATGGCAGAGCATCTGCCGAATGCGATCACGGACGATCCGATCGCGGCGAGCGACCTCGCCAATGAGGCGATGCGAGCGGCCGAGCGCGACGGCATCGACCCGGCGGAGATCACCGACGAAGTCGGCAGCGCCTTCGAAGTCATTCTGGAGGCGATGCAGCACCGCGATGCCAGCTTGGCCGATTGACGATAGGGCTTGCCAACTATTCAAAGAAGGGGAATATAATCCTCCCTGTTGCGGCGAACCCCCTAAAACGGAGTTTGCCAATGGCTAGGTCCAAACCATCAAAACAGCTTTCCCAGGCTGAAATCGAGCGCTTTCTCATGGCGGCGGAAGCGCTGCACAAAAGCATCATAAAGCCGTTTATATCGCCACACTGCGACCACTACCGCGCGACGCGCACCCTGCATGATGCGCTGTTGAAGTCCGTGCGGGAAGTGACGGGGAAGGAAGTCGAGTTCATCCAGTGGAATACCACCGGGCCTGTGCGGCCTGCGCCTTCCTCAAGCGATTGATGTGGACGGCCCAGTTGCCGGGGGTGTGCTTGGCCTGGGGCCGGCAACCGAGGAGATCACCCCTAAGCCGATGAAGCGCTAACGGGCTCGGCGCAGTCGGCGACACAGCCTGTGATAGATTGGCGAGCTATGAAGGTCTCGGGCTGCGTGCGTGAATAGCAGGACGACAAAAAGAACCACCACTGCGGATGCGAACCCGGTAACGAGAGCCATCCGCGCAAACGTCGCTGACGTCGGGATGTTCCTTACGAATCAGTAAGTCGTTGATCCGTGCAAAGGCGGCTAACCATCGGGCCGGCTGCGAACGGCACATTTGCAGCCCGGTGGGCCTCCACCACCGAAACTAAAGGCCCGCTGCCCGCTCACCAGTAGGCAGAGGGTTTTACTAGCCGCCACTGTATGTCCCGCCGCCACCTCGCTTTCAGCCTCACACCAGCGCCGCGCGCGACCATCTCGCCTTTGTCAAGCAATTGATGTGGGCGGCCCGGCTGCCGGGGGTATACTTAGGGCTTTGGGGGCCGTCAGCCGGGCCATGCCGGCGATCCCCCACCGGCAGAAAGGGATCATGGCTTAGTATTAGCATGAGTGCAAATACGAGCGGATCAACCCGCTACGGCGTGACCTATAGCGATTCCTAGGCCGATTGCGAAGCGAACCGATCGGCCGACGCGTCTTTGCCGTCATGGCGGAGGCTGTCAGCAATCGGGAGGGTGGCGCGATCGAATAGCCGTCCCGAAGTAGACTCTTGCTTTTCGGATACTTATCTCTGGTGCATGTGCGGACGCGTTTTCGTAAAGACCACAATCCCCGACATGGTTCGTCGGTTCGAATTCGCCCACCCTGGCGAGGTCGAACGGCTGGGCAACAGCTTCCCGCTGTGGAACGGTGCGCCAAGCCTGACCTATCCGATCATCATTCGTGAAGAGCTCTCGACCAGCATGGCCGGATTCGTCTCGGCGCGCTGGGGACTGGTCCCCGGTTGGGCTCGGGATGGTGGCGGGCGGCCGCCACCTGTCAACGCCCGCTGCGAGACCGTCGCCAGCAATGGCTTGTTCCGCAAGGCTTACAATGCGCGCCGCTGCCTGGTGCCCGTCGACGGCTATTTCGAATGGCAGAAGCTGGACGCGTCGGGGAAGAAAAAGCAGCCCTACGCCATCGCGATGAAGTCTGATGAGCCCTTCGCCATGGCGGGCATCTGGGAAGAGTATGCCGACAAGGTCACCGGCGAGCTGGTGCGGACCTTTGCCATTGCCACCTGCGAACCGAATTCGCTTATGGCGACCATCCACGACCGCATGCCGGTGATCCTGGCGCCGGCCGACTACATGCGCTGGCTTGGGCCGGAGCAAGACCCTCGCGACCTGATGAAGCCTTTTCCGTCCGATCTGATGAAGATGTGGCCGATCGACAGCAAGGTGGGTTCGCCGCGCAACAACACCCCCGATATCATCGACGAGATCGGTCGCGGGCCTACTGATCTGTTCGACGTATAGTTTCCGGACTTTGTAGGCCGCTGCCACGACACATAGGGCATCTGATCGTAGACCCTTTGCACCCGGCTCGGTGCACTCCGCGCGGGCAACAAGTGCCGTTTGAGCTCAGCCACTTCGCGCATTGAAAAACCTTGCCGGCGCCGAGACATTGCCGACACCCGAACTTCCTGAATCCTGCCAAGCACCACCTGCCCGCCTACCCTGAGACGGCAAGAACGTCAGCGGCATAGAATAGTTTCACCGGCTAATCGAGGTTCAAGATTTTCCCCTTCGTCAGGTGCGTCTCGATCTTGCTGAGCGCCTGCCGAATGACTTCGACCGCCTGTTGGTTGATGGCGAAATCGAAATTGCCTTCCGCCGTCTCGAAAATCAGGACGCCGATCTTCGTTTCGTCATCACCCAGCATGCCAATGCCAATTCCTGTGGGCATATACGGTGGTCTATCTACCATGGGTTTCCTCCTTCAGAGATAGCGTTCGCCATCATCCCGGTGCTCGAAGCAGAACCAATGCGGCTCTTGGCGATGCCGAGCAAAGCCGAACCCTCCGTGCTTCGCGCAACCCGTGTGCTCGCACAGGTGCCCTAGCACTCTGGCGCGCTCGCGCGACACGGGCGTTATGGCGTCGGGAAGCCTGATTGGTTCGTCGCTCATCTGCGCAAAGATTCCATAAGGCCGCTGGACGGGCAAGGAATTTGTTCCTTTTCTGTTCTCGTGGCGCACGACCCGATCGACACGCTGGGGAAGGCGACCCGGCACAATATGCTTGTGAAGGTGGAATGCAGTTGCGGCAACGTCCGCTACTGCAGATCGGCCGATCTCATGATGGTCTATGGCGGCGGCGTTGATCCTTTGAAGCTGAAATTCGACTGCAACCGGTGAATCGATCAAGATCACGCTCCACAAGCTCGCTGCCATCGGAGTAGCTGCCCAGATCGAATGGGCGAAGGGTGTCTCGAAACCGCCTTCCCAATTTGTGTCAATTGTGAACGTCAATACGTAGCGGGCTGCATCTTGCCCGAAGGCGCCAGCTCAAAAGACGAAATGCGTGCGCCTAAGCCCGGTTTTTACCGGTTGGCTCGTCAAACCTTCCCCACCTGCTGGAATGTCCAGTATCGATTGGAACCTCCCGAGCTGCTCCGGGAAATCCCGCGCAAGGTGTCTGACCACCCGTGCATTTTCCATCAGACGGTCGAGATAGAGCCTTGCCGCCATCAACTCCAGGGCCCAGGTGCCACGAAGGCTTGCGCAGTACAGAAATTCTTCGTTCAGCAAATCAAACTCAGTTTCCATGGCGGCCAGCTGATCGGCTGTCACCCCGACAAACTTCTTTCTCGGCACGGAGGGATCCGCCAACTGCGACGCCGGAGTGAGCGTTGAGAGGAGTTGCGCATAGTGGAAGCCCATCCTCTTCAGGGCGATCATGAGCCTTGCCGCATTGAACTGCCTTTCCGGAACCATCTTGCGCAAGGACGCGAAGACCTGCGGAGGCACATTCCAATCCTGCAAAAGATCGAGAGCCTCGGGAGAAACTCCATTGACCAACGGCCTTGGCGCTGAACTGTCCGCGAGCAGGTTCAAAGTAGGCCCTTCGGTTAGGGCCTTCGGCACAGAGGCCAGGCTTTCGGCCGATAGCAGGCGACGGAACGATTCCTGCTTAATCGGATGTCGAAACACCTCTGTGATCGTCTCCAACAGATGCCGAGAGATACTCGCTTCGGCGATCATGTCCCGCGTTCTTTGGCATTCAGCCTGATAGGTTTTGCACAGCCATGGACCGGTGAACCATCTGTTGGGCTCGTGCATCTTTTCCAAAAGCGCTGCGTGTCTTGTGCGGTTATTTTGCAAAATGTGGTCGGCGGCTTCCAAGCCTAAAACTACGCGGCGCACCTTCATGCGGCGTTCCCTACGAATGCTCGCTCAGCCAGCGCAACGAGCGGATCTAGTGATCGGAAAAGAAACGCATCCAGCTTCATTCCATTGTTGACATGGAAATCTCCTTTGAACCCCACGATTTCATGCATCGGAGCGATCAGGTAATCGCGAATGATCAGATTGCCCGGCTGCATGCGGATCAAGACGAAAATATCCGCCATGGCCTCTCGCACCGCCCTCGAAGACCAGCGGGGATATGCACAATGCGAAACGCGACACCTGGCGATTGCGAGCGCTACGGTCAACTCGCCATTGATGCGGATGATCTCCGTTTCAGGAGCCTGGGAAGCTCGGCCGCCTGCCTTGTCGACCGCGACGAGCAGGTCTTCCATAACGCGATGGCGGATAGCCGTGAGGCGCCTGTCAATCTCGATGAAATGAAACTTTCTGGGCGGCAGGCAACCGATCAGCTTGTATGCACCGAGCAGGCCCCCGAAATGCGCGCTGTAGCGATAGGCCGAAGGGCATCCGGGCGCTGCGTTAATGATGTCGGATGACAGTTTCCCATGCCGTTTGTAGAGTTTTCGTAGGGCTGACAGCATCTCGTCATCGCTCATGTGAAGGTAGAGCGCTTTTAACATCTGCTGTGCTTTGTCGAATAGTTCGCGACTGATGATAGGTTCAAAGGCGTTGTCCGCCCTGACCCATTGATCCGGAGGATTGTACACAGCCTTGGTTTTGAGCTTGGTGCAGC
Organism: Mesorhizobium sp. ESP6-5; assembly: GCF_020164695.1. Classification (NCBI taxonomy): domain Bacteria; kingdom Pseudomonadati; phylum Pseudomonadota; class Alphaproteobacteria; order Hyphomicrobiales; family Phyllobacteriaceae; genus Mesorhizobium; species Mesorhizobium sp. ESP6-5. The sequence goes on along the minus strand of NZ_JAIUGR010000009.1, from coordinate 237,007 downwards.
GTCTATTCCAAACGTTGTTGCCGATATATTTCTCATTGGTCAGGACACGGCGCACGCCATAGGCCTTCCAAGGCCTGCCGAAGTCGTTCAGGATCCCCCGGGCATTCAGGTATTTCGCGATTTGAGGTTCGTTCTTGCGTGACCTGACGAAAAGGCGAAAGATCAATCGAACAGTAGCTATCTCTTCCGGTGGCCCCGGTACGATGATCACCCGGTCTGTCTGGAAGTTCTTGTGTTCGTAGCGGGCGAGGATGAGTTTGGGCTGTCCGAACTGGTCAACCATCAGACGCCTTAGTCCGAGCCCCTGCATGCCGCCTACGTGGAAGCCCATGCGGGCCATCCTCACCTGGCCCAAAAAGACCCTCTGTGACAACATCCGGCTGTACTCTGCAGCCATGCTGCGCTTTATGGCCTTGAGTACATCGGATCCGACGGTGCCATCATTCGCGAATTGCTCGGCGCAAAACTCGATCCGTACACCCGCCATCTGACATCGATATTCGTAGGAAGCGCTTTCATCGACGCTTTGGAACCGGCCCCATCTGCTCACGTCGTAGACGACGACCGTCTCGTAGTCGGCGAGTCCGTGTTCAATGTCGAATAGCAGCTTCTTGAGGCCGGGTCGGCCTTGTATGTGCAACCCGCTACGGCCGGGATCTTCATAGGTGGCGACGATGTCGTACGCCATGACCTCGGCATAACTTCGGATTGCATCCTTCTGATTCTCAAGGGAATAAGTCTGGTGCTCGGTGGACATTCGTACATATTGAGCCGCGCGAACCCTTCTCCTCTCCTTAGGAGGTTCGCGGGCCGCAGCAACCTTGTCCATCGCCTTGCACCATTGGGACGATTGTCAATCCTAGCGCTCAGCGCATAGCAATTCCAGTCCAGTTTAATCGAATCGTCCGTCCGGCTGGCTTCGCGCTTTGAAAACCATGGCTTTCAACTCATGGGAAACCCTGACTCACTTCGTGAGAGCCCGTCCCCCGTTCGGCCGCAACTACACTTGACCGCCGTATCGGGGAAGTAGCCAGACAGCGTGCGCTGATAGCGTTCCAGAACGAAACTGACACCGGAATACGTGCCTCAAACGCGACTAGCCCTTGGACGGACAGGCGGTTGTCCGCGGACAACTGAAGTGTGGCAGACAAGGCCCGACGCGGGTTAGGGAGGCGGACGCGTTTGCTTGGTCATGCAAGATCTCAACAGGGAGGGGCGAAGAACGCGTGCTGGTCGGCCTGACTCGACGTCTCATCGCTGACGGGTAGACGGAGGACGAGTCCACTGATTTCGCCTGCAAGCAGCTACTGCCATCTGATTATCTGGGAACTGGCTTCGGTTTCAGAAGTTCGCCCTTGAGGCGAGATTGACTTCATCGTTGCCGGAGCGCTGACAACGATGCCCGTTCGAACCCGTGTGGTGGAAGGCAGGACGGTGCGTCTTGAAACCATTCCGGAAATTATCGCCAAGAAGGTCTATTACCGCGGATCGCAAGCCAACCCGCGCGACATCTTCGGTATCGCCGCTGCAGGCCGGTCGCAATTGGGCGAGAACCTCAACGCCCCACGCGCGCTTCCCGAACAGGTCGTTCGCACCAAAGAGCGAATGGAAAAGCCCAACCCGGAATTCGTTAGTCGCGCCATTGCGCAACTGATGATAATGCCTGGCTACGAAGCGTCGGCCGCCGACAGTCTGGTCGCAGCGATTGCTTTGCTCGACGACGTGTTGTCATCACCTCAAGCACTTGACCGCCTCACGGCAGCGAACAATCGAGAGCGGTCTTTCAGAGCCCGGATGCCTTGGTGCGGTTAATCCGAACGATCGCGACGCCGCTGGTACTTGCGGGTCATCTCGGCGCTGGCGTGGCTAGCTGCGTTTGCACATGGCGTTCATCAATCTCGGCCGAGGACGCGAGGCCTGCGCGCAGCCGATGGCCAGAAAACGCTTTTGGCCGCGCTCGGAAAGATCCCGCGCGCACCGGCGGCAAGGCCGCGCGTTTGACCGGCCGCCCCACCTGCTGAGCGTTCAGTTGCTCGGCGCCATTGTTTTGCCATGACCGGTGACGCGCCGGAAGAGGGGGCCATGCGCAATACGGGCCAGCTTCAGCCAAGCCTACAGGGCGACAACAGGGCAGGCGGCGTCGGACGAGCCACGACCAATTTCGACCTCGCGCCAGCCGGTCTTGCCTCGCAACGTAACCAGCACGCCCTTGCACGGGCAAACGTCGATCTAGCCGCGCCCATCCTCGCGCAACATCAAGGCCGACGATTCCGGAGCGGCGCAGCCACCAGCGGAGCCCAAACACAGCATGGCGCGGTCGCGCAGAGCGCGCAGCATGCTGCCGTCGAGCGTTTCCAGAGCGAGAAGATCCTCGCGCAGGATGGCTTGCCTTGACGGGCGGGGAGGCGTGTTTGTTACGGATGCCGACGAGCACGGTGGCGCTGCCCCGTCGTTCCGGTCGAGCAGTTGACCGCGTTGTGTATAGTCCAGGTCAGCGACGACACAGCCGGGGTTGATGGTCGGCACCGACTTTTTGTCCCTGGCCGATCCCGAGGCTTGGCCGTGATGTCGAGGCCGACGATCTGTGGGTCTGGCGGCAGCGGATCAAACGACTGACGCCGACAGCAGGCACGAAACTCCTTCCAGTCGGCGGCTTCGGCGCGACGTCGAACTTGCTGCCTCGACCGCGCACGTCGGCTTGATCCGCGCGCGCTAGGCGTTGCAACAGCTTGAATTGGTTCAGTCCTTGAAAGTTGTCGAGAACTGCCATATCTTTTGCACAGGAAATATGACTCTCGATATGGTATGGTGAATGTCGTGGCCCATGCACTCAAGATACCCGAGCAGAACGGACCTCTCATCTTGTCCTATATGGACCGGAACGGGAAGATTGCGATCGAGCAGGTCGCGGACGGTTTTGGCATGTCCAAAGGCCAGTTAGCCCAGACCGCCGGTCTTGCGCGCGAGACCCTTTATCGATCAGAGCGTAGCGCCACGGTAAAGACCCAGGGGCGTCTACGGGAAATGCTCGAGATCATCAGCCGCGTGACGGATTGGGCGGGCGGCAAGGAGCAGGCGATGGCTTGGTACCGGGCTCAGCCGCTTCCAGCGTTTGGGGGACGCACCGCTGAGGCGCTGGTGAAGGACGGCAAGGCAGCAGCGGTCCGTGATTATCTCGATCACATGGCCGTTGGCGGGTTTGCGTGAAGTTCGTCAGAACCTGCTACCGCGCACACGATCCACGTTGGGCATTCAAGCCGACTTCCGGCGAAGGAGCGGCGAGCCGAGGCGCCCGATTCAATCCCAAAGGCGTGCCGGCACTCTATCTGGCACTGACCATCATGACTGCGATCAAGGAAGCCAACCAGGGCTTCGCACAGCGTATCGATCCGTGCGTGCTTTGCTCCTATGAGATCGATTGTGACGACATTGCCGATCTGACAACGCAAGAGGGGAGGGAAGAGTTTTCTGTGACGCTCGAAGAGATGGCCTGCGCCTGGGCAACGGCTCTCAGCGACGGAGAGCGCCCGGCGTCCTGGTCCATTTACGACCGGTTGCGCCCTCGAAATATTGCCGGCATTGTGGTCCCAAGTTTCGCGCCGGGCGCAGAGATTGAGGATCGCAACCTCGTCCTTTGGAACTGGGGTCCGGATCTGCCGCACAAGGTAACCGTATTCGACCCGAGCGGCCGGCTGCCGAAGGACCAGCTGTCCTGGCGATAACGCAGTCTAGGCATCCGAAGGGCAGGGGCGGAGCTTTTCGCCGCCTACAGCCCTGATGCCGTGGTGAGATTGACGCGGAACCGATCGCGACGGCGCTGGTATTTGCGGGTCATTTCTGCGGAGGCGTGTCCTAGTTGCTTTTGCACATAGCGCTCATCAACCTCGGCCAAGGAAGCAAGGCCAGCGCGCAACGAGTGGCCCGAGAATTTTGTCGCGCGATCACCTTCGGACAGGTCGCCGCGGACACCAGCGGCCAGAGCGGTGCGCTTGACCAGTCGCGCCACTTCCTGGTCGTTGAGCCGCTCGGCGCCGACCGTCTTGCCTTGGCCGGTGACGCGCCGGAAGAGGGGACCATGGGCGATCCGCGCCAGCTTCAGCCAGGTCTGCAGGGCGACAACCGGGCAAGTGGCATCGGACGAGCCGCGGCCGATTTCGACCTCACGCCAGCCGGTCTTGCCGCGCAGCGTGACCAGGACGCCTTTGCCAGGGAAGAACTCGATCCAGCCACGACTATCTTCGGTCTGATCGCGGCCGACGTCGAGACCGACGATTTCGGAGCGGCGCAGGCCGCCGGCGAAACCCAGAAGCAGCATGGCGCGGTCGCGCAAGCCGCGTAAGCCGGCCCGGTCCAGCGTCTCGAGCATGGCAATGAGATCTTCGGGAAGAATGGCCTCCTTCTGCACAGGTGGCTTGGCGTGGCTGTTGCGAATGCCGGCCAGAACGGTGGCGATATGCCGGTCCTTTCTGTCCAGCGGCTGGCCACGCTGCGAAAAATTCCAGGTCAGCGACGACAGACGTCGCTCGATCGTCGAGACGGCGTTCGGCTTCTTGTCGCCCGTTACCTTCCCGGACGCGCAGGCCGTGATGTAAAGGCCGACGACCTGCGGATCGGGCGGCAACATATCGAGATGCTGGCGGCGCGCCCAGGCGCAAAAGTGCTTCCAGTCTGCGGCGTAGGCGCGGCGAGTGTTGGCCGAGCTCGCCGCCTCGACGTAATCGCGGGCGCGCTCGGCGAGCCCTTCCAGATGAGCCGGAAGGCCAACAATTGGCTGCGCGGCCGGTGCCGTGTTCTCCCCCGAAAAGTCGTCTGACGGCTGTCCCATGGCGAAAACGACATCGATGATATCGGGGAGATCGTCGGTGACCGCCTCTGCTGGCGAATGATCCATGACTGCAGCCGTGCTGTGGGACGGTCCGGAGCCTCGCTCGGCGTGATTCTTGGGCTTCTGCTCGACGAAAACGGCCATTTCTCATGTAGAGAGCAAAACGAATGATAAGGCAACATTATCATTCGTTTTGTATCCACGACAGGCTGTGCGTTTTGATGGGGAAGAGATGGCATAAAGCGCACAGCCGCTTTACCCTCCAAATGATGATTCGCCTCGACCCCGCGACCGCCAGCCCCGCCGCGCCGCCGCCCGTTCCAGCCTGGGCGCTCGCAAGCGCCGGCGCGCCGAGCGACTGTGACGCCGCCTTCCAGGCCGGCGCCGCCCTGGCTTCGCTCGACGTGCTTGCTCGGGCGCAGCCTGGCTGGTCCGGCGCCTGGCGCCAGCGGCTGGCGCTCAACTGCGCCGCCGTCAGCATGCGGCTCGCCGGTCGCGCCGAGGATGCGGCCGCCCTGCGCGACGCCTGGCACTTGCGCCCGGCCGGCGCCGACCCCGGTCCCGCCGGCGCCATTTTTGGCGCCTGGCGCCAGCTGGCGCTGCAGCCGCCCGCCGCCGGCGTCGAACGGCTGGCGAAGGTGGTCGAGTTGCTCGGGCTCGCTTGGGGCAAAGAGGCTCTCGCCGACCTCTGCACGGAGATCGAAAATCTGGCGGAGGCGCAGCGGCCGGCGCCGTTCGCCGCCGCGGCGATCGCCGCACACGTTATCGCCATGCGACCGGATGCCGAGCTTTTTGCCTGGTGGCTCGCCGACCTGGTGTTGGCGCAAAGCCTGCGCTGGCCGCGACCGCTGCCGCTGTTGATGAAGCAGGTTTTTGGCACAGCCTTCCGCGCTGTGGCCGGCGGCGGCAAGCGCATCCGACCGGGGGAAAAAGGTTTTGAGCGGGCGGTCTGCGTGGCGCTGGTTCAAGCGGCGGCCGAGGCCTGCCGGCTGGCCGGCGAGCTGTCGCGCCGCGCCGAGAAACTTGTGACGGTCGCGCCAAAACTGCGCGCGAAAGGCGCCGGCGACGTGATTTTTTTGCTCCTGAATGAAGATGCCGTCGCCGGATCGCAGACGACGAAAAACCTTTCGCGTTTTGCGTCGCGGCGCCTGTTCGAGCGGCTGCAACAGCTCGATGCCGTGCGTGAGCTGTCCGGCCGTCCCTCTTTCCGGCTGTTTGGGCTCTAGCGATGAGCGAAGCCTCCCGCCGCAAGCTAAGCGATCAGCCGGCGCTGCTCGACACCGAGCTCGATCACCTGCCGCCAGAACTGCGCTGGCGCGAATGGATGGGCCGCGTCGAAGCGGTGATCTTTGCCGCCAGCGAGCCGGTGACACGTAGTGTCCTCGCGCGGGTGGTGGGAAGAAACTGCAATATCGAGCTGATCATCGACGACATCCGCGCCGAGCTTGCCGGCCGTCCCTACGAGCTGGTGTCGGTCGCCGGCGGCTGGCAGCACCGGACCAAAAAGGGTTTTGGCGACATCATCCACGCCGCATTCGGGACAACCGCGGGGCAGGGGACAAAAGAACTGTCGCAGGCGGAGGCACTCGTGCTGATGTGCATTGCCTATTTCCAGCCGATCACGCGCGGCGAGCTGTCTTCCTTTTTCGGCAAGGAGGTGTCGCGCGACCTGATTGGCGTGCTGCGCGCGCAGGATCTGATCGCCTCGGGGCCGCGCAGCCCGCAGCCGGGCGCGCCCTACACCTATGTGACGACCAAGAACTTTCTCTCGCAGTTCGGGGTCGACACGCTGCGCCAGCTGCCGGATTTCGAGGCGCTCGAGGACGCAGGACTGCTGTCGAAGGAAAAGCTGCTGGCGGGCGACATCATGCCCGAGTTTTCCGATCGGGATGAGGGATAGGTTAGGCAAGAAGGGCGGTGAGGACCTTCTGAACGTGTTTGGCCTTGGTACTTGTTGGAGCGCGCTTTCGAGGAGCCATCCTCGACGTGCGGAGTGAGATTTGCGGATACCGGCTTGTTGTCTCGTCGCCGTCGGTCAATTGGCGAGCCAAAGGCTCTTGAGCTCGTGACCAACGGCCCACTGGGTAGGAGTGTTGGTTTCATTGCATTTGGACTCATACGGGTCGCGAACCATCTGGAACTCGTTGTCGACGACGGCGCCGAACAGAAAGCACTCGTCTTGGTACTGACCGCGCTCCGCGCTCGCCATCTTCACCGTCGCCTTGACGACGATGCCGTCCAGATTGCGACCCTTCCAATTGACGGTGCCGTAGTCCTCCACCTCGGATATCACGTCAGTGGCCTTCCAGTCGTCTTGCGAAAGGCCTGCGTTCCACTTTGCGAAATCTGGGAACAGGGTCTCCACATTAATCCCAGAGGAGGTGTTGGCCTTATCTGCCGTACCCAGGACGGTCCTCTTCAGGCTATCCGAGAAGAGGTTCAGCAGGGCTGTCGCTGCCGGCCCGTTCTTCTGGCGCAAATCCGCCTGTCGGGCTGACTTGGAATTCTTCTCGTCCGCCTCGTGCTGGGCGGCGATCTTCTTCGCCTCGTCGGCGGCTACGCGCTTTGCCTCCGCGGCTTTGATTGTTTCCTTATTGGCGGCATCCAGTTTGGCCGCGGCACTGGCGGCTTCGCTTTGGTCGAGCCACACCGGGGCGAAGGCAAACTGTACGCCGTCGCGCGCCAGCGCTTCAGAGGTGCCTTTCAGGTTGGCGGCCGACGCGTAGAGCGCCCGGCACTGTTCGTGCCGTACGTCCTCGTAGGCTTTGTCGATCGACGGATACCTCACGATGCTTCCCGACATGCCTGCGAAATCGGCTATCTTGCTGATGGTTGCCTCGTGCACGGCTGCATTGCCATCGGCGACGGCGCAGATCCGGTCCAACGACTTCATCAGCAGAATGCCGCCATATCCCTCGCGGGTTCCCGACGAGACCTCCTGGGCGATCTTCAAAGCCAGCGCCTGGTCCGAATCCATGCGGGCCTTGATATCCTCGAAGTGGATGGGCTCGAACACGCGGATAGTCTTGGCCTCCATCGCTTCGAGATAGGCCGCCTGCAGCGTTGGCGGGGCTTCCAGGAAGGTCTTCCGCTGGACGAGGAAGATATCGGCGCTTTCAAGATCGTTCGCCCCGCAGTCCGACTTGACGTTTGTCGCCTTGCCGCCCATCGGGTCGATGGCCTCGAGCAGGGCCTTGTCCAAGGCAGGCGTCCTCTGTGGGCCGAGCAGGCAGATCCAAGCCTGGTTCTTCGTCAGGGAGAATTGGCCGGATATCGTGCGCAGCAGTGAAGGGGCCTTCGGACCCGCGTTGTAGAGGACCACCACTTCTTCCAGCGCGCCGCGGAGGAGCGCCTTGTTCAAGTCGGTGACCGCATAAGTCGCGGTGTTGCTCTCTATGTTGGCAATGTTTCCTGACTGGCTGGAAGCAGGCGTGCTTGCATCCAGTTCCTCCGCCAGCGCCTGGCGGGCGATCATCATCCGCACGCCTTCTCTCGCGTCGGTCAGCGAGTCCAGGTCGTTAGTGTCGGAAACATCGTCGAGCGCCTTAACTTCCTGCACGACCTCTGGAAGCTTGGTCGACGTCAGATGGCTGCTCATCCAGCGTTTGAGCGCCTGGCGGTCGGCCTGGAGCTCCGCGAAGATTTCAGCCCTCTGCTTTTCGATCGCCTGGGCACGCTCCTTGTCCCGCGATGCCGAAAACTCGGAGTACCCGGGCACCGCCAGCAGCAGGTTGCTCAGCTTGAGCGCTGAATTGTTCAGCGCATCGGTGGATGCGGTCTGGACCTGGGCATTTAACGCGGCGGCCTGTCCAGCGATCTCGACGAGGTTCGAGGTCTGAGGGTTCAACTTCACAAAGGTTTCGGCATCGGAAAGAAGCGTCGTTGCGGCGCCTCTCGCCGCCTTTAGCTTGCGGGCCTCTGCCTTGTCATAGGAGGCTTTGTCGGCAAAGCCGTTCTGCTTCGCATCGCGGTACGCGGCGGGATCGGAAAACCCAGACGCGCGGTAAGCGGCCAACTCCACTGTAGTCTTCATGCCAAGTTGGACGGCCGCACGATATTCATTGGCAGCCGTGAAGCCGCCTGTCTGCGCCCGCTGGTATTCGTCGCTGGTGCGGAAGCCGCCCGACATTGCCGCATCGTAGTCGCGTTGGGTGATGAAACCCATGCTCTTCGCCTGGGCGAATGCGCTTGCAGATGTGAAGCCGCCGGACCTTGCGTCGTTGTAGCTCTGCGCGTCCGTAAAGCCGAGATCCCGGGCGGCGTTTCGCTCCTGGTCGCTGTGGAAGCCATCGCCTGCGTTACGCTCGATCTCCGCGAGGCTGTACTCTGTCAGCAATTCGCCCGGCTCCAGGTCGAAGCGGGCAAGGTAGGCCCTGAAGGCCTTCACCGTCGTGGGCCCGATCAACCCTTCGACAGGGCCGGAATATATGCCAAGCCTGGACATGGCCGCTTGGATTCTTTGGACGACTCTCAGATAGGTCGGCTGCGTTATGAAGTCGAACGAGGCTCCCCTTTGGTAGGACATCCAGACCAGCCCATCCAACCCGTCTCCGCGAGAGAGAAACGAATCCTGTGGGATGATGCGCAACTCCTTGAGAGCCGCGAGGTTCGACTTCGCCTTATCCTGGTACAGCGTGCCGGCCACGACAGCAAAAACTCCGTTTCTGCTGTGGACGACCAGAGTCGGCCCCAGTGTCGGCGCATAGGATTGCGCAAGTGAGATGGCCTCTCCTTCGCTGGGCCGGCTCGATACAACGAGCCAAAATGCATTCGACTGCGGAGGCCTGAAAGCCATCGGCCGCGACATTTGCTGGCCGTTCTGAATGATCTGGACAAACTCGGAAAGCGATGATGCCCAGCTCATAGCTGGCAAAGCAACAGCTGCCAACAACGCAGCGACGCCCACACTGCACACGCGACGCATGGTAAACCCCTACACAACCCCGAGGACCATATTCACGAATCCTATGGGCTAGGCAAGAAGGCGGCAGGGCTTTGCGGTTTTATGCTTACCGGGCAATAGCAAATGACGAGAGCGAAACACTGCTCCGTGCGGCGATCCGTTTTACAGGAAGCATTCCAACGTCCGCGGGATCACCGCTCTAGCTTGCTCCACCGGACTGTTGGTCATCGATCCGGAAAAGGCACAGCCAAAATTCTATAAGATCGCCGACATGCAGAGTGGGCCTGTGGATTAACCGACTTATCGGTTAATCCAAACGGGGTCGTTGCTGGCGCCTGCTCGAAACAAATGGCATCACCAACAACCGGGTCGTGCCTCTTTTGGGTCGTTTATGGCGTCTGCTGAAAGCGGACTTGTCCGATAAGGGCCGCCATTCGCGCTAGTCCATGACCATCACCCATGACGGCCGTTCGACGGTCGGTCGCCGCACGCCGGCCCGCCACGGGCTTGCTCGACGCGCAGGTCAGAAGGACACGCGTGCTATGATCTTCGCGGGCCTCACTGCTCGGACCGCCGGTGCGACGGTTTCTGGTACTTGGAAGGTCCTCAGATTTTGAGCTTTGGATGTCGAGCCCGGTATTGCCGCCTCTGCTGAAGCAATATCTTTCGCGCTGACCTGCAACGATTTACAGGCTCCCTTCTCGTCCCAAAGGTTCTTGGCGATTGCGCTTCCCACGGCTGCAGTGATGGCGCTGGGTGCAACATCGTTTGGCGCGACCTGGCGCGCCGCGATCAACGCCTTGATTGCCTCGCCGAGGATCGCTGCGGAGTCCTCGAACTCGACGCCACGGACTTGGTCGAACCTCTTCTCGGTGCTGCCGTCGACGATGCAGTGATGCGCGATGAAGATCCAGTCATGGATCATGTAGGCCGGAGCGTAGCCCCAAGGTGAGAGCCCCTTAAAGGCTTGCGCGATTTTCGGGATTGAGCCGCCGTCCGTGTACATGAGGCCCGGCTTGATCTTACTACCTGGAGCCGTCGGATCGGCCCGATGGAAGATTAAGGGGTCTTGAGGGTCGGGTACGAACAGGAAATTCCCGTCGCCGGAACTGTTGCCTTCACCGACCCACATGACGAACAAGCTGCCGGATATCTGACCGGTGGTGAGCTTCCGGTAGTCTATGGAGCTGCACCCAGCTGCCGTTGCAACTGCAAGCGCGATCACGCTCGTAATGAAGCGACATGCAAATTGCCGAGACAGGCGGATCTGATCGCTGAACGCATTGTGTCGCATCGTTCCACCTCGGTCGAATAGGGTGCTGATAGTATGAGACGCTGCCAAACGAACGGACGAAGTCAGAGAAAACCGACCCAATGGCTCTCGGCAACAATCGAGATTGGCAACCCTTCGTCGCGCCAGGCGGTCGCTTTGAAAATCTTGTCGCCAAACGATGAGTGCTTCCAAGACTCCGTAGCATAGGCTCCGATCACGAGCACATCGGTCTTTTGCGTCAAGCTGCCGGCGCGGCCGCCACGATCCGCTATGGCCTGCTCGCAGTATTTCCTCTGGCCATAGTTGAACGTCCCGGTGAAACAGTACGACCGACCTCCAAAGGTCAAATGCGGAGGCGGATTGCAAAGGGGCAGGGTGGTGGGCTTCAACACTTCCCCGAGTTCGAAATCTCGGTTTGAGAAGCTGTTCAACGTATCGAGAAGTTCGGTGTGTTCATCGGCATCGAGCACGCCGTCCGCAAGGATTTCATTGACCCGTCGGTACAAGGTCCGGACGATCGGCTGATCGCTAATCTCGACATTGGCGGCCAGCCACTTTTGAAGGAACTCGACTTCCGCCTTGTTGATACTTCCGTCTGCAGCGAGGCCGCGCGCTAACCCAATCAACTCGTCTATCTGCCGCGAAGAAATACGATCGCCGCCGACGCGGTTGTAGAACTTGTCATCCATGAACCCCTCTCCCTAGCAGAGCGTCTCGCACGCTACCCCGTCACCATCCCTATCCAGCTTGCGGCCCCACGCACAGTTGTGCAGGTACCATTGGGCGTCTTCGCAGGAGCTGATTTGCGAGCAGTATCGCCGGGGCTCGCACGAAAAGCCGCCGCTTTGCGCGACCAGCTTGCGACTGATGATGCCGAGAGGCTGGCTCGACGGTCCTGCGGCGTCGCCATGCGATGCGCGCCAGTCCCACGGCGCGTCGAATTTGCCAACCCATAGACCAAGCCTCGCCGCCTTGGCCCTGGCCTGCTGCGGCGAGTAGGCGCCATTGCTGTAGCGAGGCCAATCGAGCGCCTGGCCATGCTCTACCATCCACGCCGCCACGCTGGCGCCGTCGGCGCCCCGGCAGTCGCCGACGAACCGGTGATAGCGATCCCAAGTCACAAAGATGCATGCCAACGGCCTAGAGGCCGCGAGGAAGCTATCCAGCGCTTCGGCGGATCGCCGACCGCATGGATACTCGAAGCCCTTGGCGTCGTCGCAATATTGCTTGCTCTCTGGCGCATCGATCCCGTTGAACCGAATGCGCTGCCCGCGGATCTCAATCGTGTCACCGTCAATGACGGACGCCACGCCGGTCATGGGGGCGGGCTTTGGCTCGATCCAGCTCGAAGGGGTCAGGTCGGGCAAGCGGTCACTGTGCATCATGACCGTCTGAGCGGCTAAGGCAACGACTGCAGCAGCGGTGACGAAAATCCACCGTCGCGGGACACTTGCCCGCCGCAGTGCACGAGAGCATTTTGCTCCAGTGCGCTTGCGCCAGCGATCAGAACGATTGTCGTAACGAGACCTATCCACACCCTATCCCCCAAGCGGGAGAATGCTCCTAAATGTAGAAGAGGTCTAGTGAGGCCTATTTGCTGAGGACTCCCTTAGGAGATCACGGTTTCACTGCCCTAGCGCAACAAGTGTCAGTGCCGAGCCGAGGCTCGCCAAACCGATACGCCCCGGATTCTTGAAGTCAAACGGGGCGGCTGAAGGATACGAGCCTCCACAGGTAGTGCATCAGGAAGTGCTCGTCGATGACACCAGCCGAACCGGCAAGATGTGCCATGGCCATGATTGACCCCCACCAGAGGCACGAAGCTAGGCACCTCGACCACTTTGCCGGCGGAGCGTAGCTGGAATTCTGTTGTGATCTTGGCTGAGTCGTCGCCTGTTCACAGGCGGGTCAAACATAGAACTTGAACGGTTGACGCTTCTCCCCCTTGGCCGATCCCATTGTCAGGACATCGCCGACCATCCGCGCAAAGCGCACCGTGACAGGCAAGCCATCGTTAAAGTTGCACGAGTTGTAGTTGATCTTGGTCAGACCCATGATGTCCTCAAGCACGGTCTTGATTTTCGGCTTGGGTTTCTTGGACCGCATCACCGTGATATGCAGTGGATTGGGCGTTTCGGGCCCAATGTAGGTGTCGAGTTGTGGCACGTAGCCTGTCGTCCACAGATACGCCGTCTGATCGTCGAGCAAGAGCGCTGTGCCGCGCAGCACCGGATAGTCGCCATCCCGAAAGAGCTTGGTTTCGCCCCCGGTTGGACGGATCCTTACGCCGACGACATTTGTCTCCTTCGGCGCGGCCGCGACGAAAGCATTCCACTCTTCATCGTTGAAATAGGTCTGCCCGTGAATGAACAGCTCCTTCGGGGGAGCGCCATGCTCTTCGCTGTAGGTTTTCAGCACGAGCTCAAGCAAGTCCTTAGCCGCCGGCGCCTTGAGATGATATTCATAGTCGCCGGTCTTCCAAGGACCATTGGCGCCCCGGAAAACGACGCCGTCACCCTCGCTGAGGAACATCTGAGCGGCGCAGCAGGCGTGCCCGTCAGGATCGTTCGGCAGGCTTTTGTATACCATGCCGATGTAGCAAACGCCGGGCCGCACGTCCGCCAACCGCCATGGTGGTTTCGGCTGCGTCTTATAGTAGAGCCCGGTGGCGAGATTCCATGCGACCGTTGCCGCATCCTGCGTCTTGCGGATAGGATAGTTGGCCTTGTTGAGGAAGGCGCCGGGCGCGAGCGTCGTCTCGCGCACCAACTGCGTCGGCGCGATCCTCAGAAACTCGGCCTTGATCCTGCGATGGAAGTCGGGCACATCCTCGAAAATCGCCTCGTCGGACTGATCGATGGCGCCCATGGCGGACAACAGCGGCAAGTTTTCTTTCGCCTTCTGCCGCTTCTTGAAGTCGCCCAGCTCCAAGGCAAGGGCAGTGCGCTTAGATTGCGGCCGGCAGCGCTCATAGACAATGTCGGGCAGAACAAGGACCCAGACGTCGATTGATCGCTCGTCGTTGCGGCGATGCTGCTCGACACGATCGATGTAGAGGCGGGCGACCTTGTCGACCGCTTCATTGAGATTGAAGATGCGCGTGGCGCGCTCAATATCCTTCAGCTGGATCGACAGCGCACTGCATTCATCCGGATCGAACGATATCCCGAAGGCCTCCTCGAGCCCGGGGAAGTTCGCCAGATGCAAGCGATCGGCCTTCTCACCCTTTCCAGGCGGTGGAACCGGAACGACGGACTTCAGCTTGCGTGCCCAGCTACGAAAATGCGCAATGCCGTTGCTGGTGCCGACCACCCCGACACGGATCTCGCGCGTGCCTTTCGCCTTAGCGTGGGGTCCATAGAGGAACAGACCATCCTTCGGGTGAGGACTGCGCTGCGCGTAGGCGAATTCCAGTAGCGGCTCGTTGAAATGTTCAACCTGGAGCGATTTCTCGGGAAACTTCATTCGTCGGCCTCGTCATCGTTATCCGGGCGACCCAGCGTGCTGACGTCGGCTTCTTCTTCCTCGGAATCGAGAACATCGGGAAGTACTGTGCTCACCGGAGACGCAAACAGCATCGGCGCCGCCTCGATCACCAACTCGGCGTCCTGCGCGAGCGCCAGTCGAATGTTCGCGCTGTCGCCGGACAGGAGCTCAAGGAAAGCAAGCATGCGGCTGTGCCATTGCTTGTTGCGCCATCCCTTGCAGACGCTGCGTCGCAGGCGATGCAGCTTCTTGGGATCGTCGATATCGAGCCCCGCCGGCGTGTTGTTGTCTAGGGAAAACAATACCCGCGCCTTTAGCTTCAGATGCCAGAACGGCCAGAGATAGGGCATCGCGGTGACGCCGAACTGCCAGATATGTCCCTTGGCCACGTTGCGCAGCATCGATGACCGCCGGTCCCCCTGCCTGCCCCACGGAATGCGTTGGCCGGTCCGCATCTGCGTGGCCGATGCGTGGAAGCCGACAGCGTTGGAATAGTGATATTCGACGAAGCCTCTCTCCCTGCAGAACGAGAGCCACGCCTGCTTGATCATCGCAATAACCAGGTTCGATGCGACCTGTCGCTCGATGCCAAGGTTCGGGAAACCGCTGTCGACGAAATCCAGCAACGGGATTTTGTGCTTCATCTGAAAACGGCCAGCCGATGCGAACGCGATGTTGACCTCGGTCTGGTCCGCAAAGCTGAAGAAGCCAACGCCCTGTAGGGCGCATGGATACTTGAACTGCTCGATCGCCCGATCAAGCAACCGGCTGTCGATCGCTCCAGTGCTCTCGTAGTAGCGAATGACGTCGGGCGCTTCCGCGGCGCGCAGCCAGTTCGATGTCAGGCGTTTAGCTTCGTCGACGAGCGGGACCGCGCCACGTCGGCGGAAGATTTCCCAGTTAGGATCGATCACGGCGGGACCGCAGGATCGCGGGACCTTCTGCCTCTGCAGTGCCCCAAGGAGGCTGGCGGCGCCTTCTCCCCAACCACGGACGAAATCGACCGGCATCGTGTCGCCTAGACCTTTGACCTTCTTCCCCTGCTCGACACGAAGCGGAATGATGAAGCGCGGATCGTCGATTTCCTTCGCCACGTCCAACGCAATGTCGAGATCGTCCTGCACGTTCTGGTCGGCAAGGGTCGCATCGCGCCAGACGAGGAGGACTTTCGCCGCACGGTACTGCAGGGCCTGGTTCATCTGCCGCCGCAATTTGTCACCCGGCTGCAGCGTCAGGATGTCGGCGAAAACGCGATAGCCTTCGGCCTCGAGCTTGGGGCCCAGCCACAGCGCAAACTCGTCGTCGATCGGTGTGGCCTTGAGCAGAAATATCGTGTCGCGCACCGCTAGCGCGGCACCCGCGCCAGGCGCGTTCCCTTGCTCCGGCGGCAGCAGATTGGCGAGGACAGGAGGTACCGGTCGCGGCTTTCCGAGCGCTTCTTCGAATGCTTCCTTGATCACCGATTTCAGAACGGGGGTGCTTTGCGCCCAGAGCTTCTGATGAGCTCTCTCGATCTCCGGATATTTGCGCAGCAGCGCATTGAGATCGCCAGGTCCGAATATGTCGCCGGGACCTTGCAGAGCTGGCCCAACAATCTCCGTCAACGCCGTCTTGTTTTTTGGCGTGAGCGAAGCCGATGTGACGAGGATATAGCGCGAGGGTTTCAGGCCATCGATGGCCGTGCGCTCGCTCTTCATCTTGGATTTCAGCGCCGAGAAACCCGATCGGTGATAGTGCTTTGCCTGCAGCACAATATCGCCGTCGGCGAGGGCGAGTCGCCCGTCCATCGCGTCGTCCGGTCCCTCGGGAAAGGCCTCGAAACGCTCGCCAATCTCGCGACCTACGAGGTCGCGGGCCAAGTCCTCAAACTCGTTATGAGACAAACTCGAGAAATCATAAGCCATGCGCCCAGATTGACTGCCCATTTCCTGGGCAGTCAAGCAACCGAGGGCACAATTGCGTCGCGCCTAAGCCTTACCAACAAAAAGATAAACGCGCTTTCTCAGGCAATGCGGCCGAATGATCGTTCGCGCTTGGCAAAAGCGAACGGATCAGGCTATGGCTCTCGGCAGGGGGAGAGTTATGCGGCGTGTGCGAATCCTTCAAATAGGCGATATCCACTATCCGGACTGGCATCCGTCCTCTAGCAACATCGATGCCAAGGACAGCAAGTTCGCTCCGAAAATAACGCAGAAGTTGCGCGCGTCTTCGCTGCGTGCAGTCTTGACGAAACTTCGGCGGCTGACGACTTCGAAGCCCCTGGATTCGATCGCCTTCATGGGGGATTTCACCAGCCGTGGCGACAAGACTTTCATCGCTTCGGCATTCCAGCACTTCACGTTGCTTTGCCGCGCACAGGGGCGCAGTTCACAGGCCCTTCCGTTGATATTTGTACCGGGAAATCACGATGTGAACCGTGATGACGCGCGCGAACTTGGACCGACTGAAAAATTCAGCGAAATGGCGGGTTTAGCCGTCCGCTTCGGTTGGCAGACCGTTCCTGTGGACCAGCCAGTGCATTTCAGACTTCCGACAGGATCTGGAGGCGCGAATTTCATCCTCGTCAACACAGCGATAGGCAGTTGGGAGCTTCAGAACCTTCCCGCTTTCCTTCGTGATCGTCTCAAGGAACTCAGTCCTTCTACCGAACCCGTAGATCTCGGCTCGCCGGACACCTCAGGACATTCGCCCGCGACGCCTCCCAGCGATCCAGACAAGGAGGAGTCCGACGACGAGTATTATGGTCAGATGGACACGCCATACATCTCGCGTGAGATGCTTGCAGGCCTACAGGAATTGCTCCAGCAGCCCGACATGCGTTTTGGCATCATGATCGGCCATCACAATCTGCTGCCACAGAAGATTCCGCGCATTACGCCATACGGGGAGATGCTCAACAGCGGGTTTGTCAGAACTCAGCTGCTGCAGGGCAACAAGCCTATCGTCTACCTGCATGGACACATACACGCCGATCCGGTCGAGATCGTCAACGATCCAAGGTTTCCAGACGGCAAGTTGATCTGCATCTCAGCACCAGAGATACAGTCAGGTTTCAATGAGCTCGTCTTCTTCATGACCGATCAGGGAGAGCTCGTCGGCATCCGACTTATACCCTACCGCACCAACGTCGCCGACGGGACCGTCATGGAAGGCGAACATTGCTTTATCTCGACCATATCCAACGGGAAGGCCTTTCTGAACAACGACACGTTTGACCTGCTGCGCCGGCTCCGCGACCATGCCAGGGGGCGCGGGACTGGGCTACTCTTCTGGGACGAAATCACTGAGATTGCCGCCTCCGCCGAGCTCGGACTAGATCTGGAAGACTCTCTTCTGATGCTCCAAGCGGCGCGCGCCGTCGAGATAGACGGCCTCACGAAGGCAACCTCGGCTTGGCGCATTAAGGTAAGGGACGAATAACGATGCAAAATCCGTTCGGCCCCAACAGGATTGAGTACGAAAGCCGCCCGATATTGTGGTTCAGTCAGAAGTCGGCCTTGATTTCTGCCGCCGCCAAGCCGGTCTTCGTCGCAGGGACGAGAGGCAGTGGCAAGACCAGCATTCTTCGCTCGCTTTCCACAGTCCATATCCTCGAAGACAAAAGCCTTGCGGATCAAGTCGGCAAGCTCGGCTGGTATGGCGTCTTCTTCCAGCTTAATGAGACATTCTCGCCTCTAATCGATAACGCGGTTCTGACCCTCATTCCGGAGCAGATACGTCTTGATACGGCCGCGGTGATCCCGCGGCAGTTCGTAATTTTCTCTCACTACCTGGAGCTAAAGATAGTCGAACGCCTGCTCGAGAGCATCGGCCAGCTCAGGCGCGACGGGCACCTAAAATACCGGGCCTCGGAAGACAGGGATGTCGCCCTCTCGCTGCATCGCGAAGTGCTGCACTTCATACCGCAACCTGCCCGTCTTGATTTCTTCAGCATCGATGAGCTGCGGGGCGGGATAACCCGGTACGTGGACGAATGCTTTAACGCATTCTTCTTTGCCGCCGATGCCGGTGCGACAAACTTCAGAGCGACAGACCCTGGCGCGATCATCAACAAGGTCGCGACCGCGATTAGTCCGCTTTTGGAAGGACCATCTTTCGCCAGTGACAGGATGCCTTTCTTCAAGATCCTGATTGATGACTGTGAAGCCCTGACACCGCTCCAGCAACAGTTTCTGAACACCTTGGTGAGGAAGACCCGCGGCAACGTGAAGTGGGTCCTCGCCTACATCGGCGGCCTCTACGACACGATCCGGACGATCATACCCGGCCAGTCGCTCTCGAATGCCGACCGCGACGTCGAGAATCTTGATCTAGTCGATCCGAGAGAGTTCGCAATTCTGTGCGAGAACGTGGCGTCGCTTCGGCTCTACTATGCGCTTCCTGACCATCTGCGGAGCGCTCTCAAGCGCAACGACCCGCTCAGCGCGTTTTCGCTCAAGAACCGGCTGGGGCGGCTTTCCGTTAACGACATCATCGAGCGGGTTATCGTATCGGGTCATTCCGAGGGCAGAGAAGAGCTGGTGGCAGTCGCTGATTCAGCACGTGAATTCCTCTCCGTGAATTTGAGGACGGCGGATCAGCAGCAATTCCTCCTTGATCGAAAAGCGCGGCCTTATGCCGAAGGGCTGGCGCTCGCGCTCATGAACCCGGATATTAAGCGCCGGCCCATGAGCAAGGCGGATGCTTCAAATCTGAAGAGGTCGATCGCTCGGAAACAGGGGTGGGCTTTTCTGAAGGCGTGTCGGATGCTCCGTCTCCACGACTATCCGTACGTAGGGCACCAGATCATTACATCATTGAGCGACGTCTGTATCCGCGATTTCCTCGATATAATGGGAGAGATCTTCCGCCGCAGTGTTCCGAGTGCCAGTGATCCAGGAAAACTGGTGGAGTTCATCAACTCGGATTTACAGATTCATCTCGAACAGCAAAGGCAGGCAGTGAACGCCGCATCCCAACGGAAGCTTGATGGACTTCAGGCGCTTTCACACCCATACGAAGAAGAGAGCGTGCGCATGGTGCGGGCGTTGGGCTATCTGACAGCTCGCCTCCAGACAGAGTTTGCTGAAGAAAATGCTCTCGGAACGACAGAGAGAGGCATTTTCAGGGTCGATCTGCATGAAATGCGCTCGCTAGTAAACCGACTGGAGCAACCCAGCGGAAAACTGGACGAGGTCCTGCGTCGGGCGGAAAGGGATGGGTTTATCCGGGAGGTTTCCGCCGCCGGCAACCTTGAGGTGGACCGCGCCGACCCCGCATCGAAGGAGATGATGATCAGGTTGCATCGGCGATTTGCACCTTACTTCGGGTTCTCCTATCGCGGCCCGTACGAAATCAACACAATCCCTGCGGCGCGGATGGTCGACCTGCTTTTTACCAGGCATCGGCTGCCAGAAGACTGGGCCGACTCGGTGTTTAAGGAGCTCGTCGCGCGGCCCGCACTCAAGGCCGAATTCCAGCACTCGCTTTTCGAGAGCGATCTCGAATGACCGCTTCAACTGTCGATTATCGTGTCTTCGGCCATCTGGCCGTCACCGAGAAGGCGAGAGATCCAGGTACCTGCGAAACGGTAGAGGCAGATATCGCGATCGTCGCGCTTGGCTGGGAAACGCGTTTCGCCGCGTTCGAGAACCATCTTGACCTGAAGGTCGGCAAGATCGTGGTTCTGGACTTTGCACTGAAGGAAGCGAACGTCCCGGCCGTCGAAGAAAACCGGCGAAAGCTCGTCGCGATGGGTAACCGATGGGGCGTCGAAGTGAGTGTGATCACCCTCGAGCCTTCCATCGAGTATCAGAAGAACATCAATCTCCTCGACCACCTGCTCACTCAGATGGCCGCTTCATGTGGCTCATACGAAGGAAGCCTGAGGAGGGTTTTCGTCGAATGCTCGACGATGCCGCGAATCTATATCCAATGGCTGATTGCGGTGGCATTCAAGAAAATGTCGATTCAGTCTCTCGAGTTCGGGTACGCCGAAGGTATCTACGGGAACGCGAGCGGCAAAGAAGATTTTTCCAGCGGCTTGGACCGATACGTCACCGTCCCTCACCTTCAAGGCAGCGGAGGAATGGGCGAAGAGAAAGTCCTGCTCGTGGGGATCGGAGGAGATGCCGACGTGTTCTACGGATTAATCGATATCGTTAGTCCGGAACGGATCTCGCTACTCGTGCCCAGAAGCGAAAAGAATGCGCATATCGATGCGCTGCTCGATCAGCAGGTGGCCAAGGTTCGTGAAACCCACCGGCTCGAAGATGGCGAAGTTCGCGACATCCAGGCTTTCGGACTGATGGCCCACCTCGATGCGTTCGAGACATATCTCGACGGGTTCGGCTCACGTGCGGTGGTGAACGTTTTTGTCAGTGGCCCGAAGGTTCAGGCCATCGCCGCTGCCGTGCTCGCCTGCTCCGACAGCCGCGTCCATCTCAAGGCACGAATTCCCACCTCTTATGCCCATCGCGAAGTCTCGGCGAATGGGCGGTACCATATCTACAGGCTGATCGACCTGACATCGCCTGCCTGCAGCCTTCCCGGGACGTTCTGACGCTATCTTGCATTCGAGTAGCACCTGGTCCCAGTGGCCGTTCCGGCCGAGCCTTCGGCGCATGTTCGGGAGCTGCAGCAATCGGCCCCGATCGGGTCAACGGGCACGAATCCCACTTGGAAGCTGAGGCCTGGATCTACGTCAGGTCAGGAGGAGAATGCAGACTGGCAGGATTCAGTCTAATCCGCGACTAGCTACCACATATACTCAGGCGAGACCCTTCAGTATAGAAATACTGAGAGCTGGCCAATATGTTAGGGCTCTGTCGCGGTAGCGCAACAAGCTCAGTCTTTGGGTGGGTGCATGATGAAAATAAGACGGCTGAACGTGTACAAACTCGGGCTTTTTATTGAAGCACTCGTTTTTGTCGTAAGCGCGTTCGGTGCGACGTGGCTTACCAGCTTTGTGAAAGCACCATGGTGGGCATATGTCGTTGTCGCGGCCATCGCTATGGGCATGTTCGCAGCTGTGCGTTGGGCGCTTTCTGAGCCGCAACGTATGGCACTTTTGGCACACAATACCCTAGCGGACAAATTAGCGGACGCAGCCGTCTCGTATGGCGTGACAGATTTGTATAACATGCAGAGGCTCGCAGATCAGAACCGGCGCAACAATGACACGGCGCTCACAATAAATAATGCCCACACGATGTCGCTGGCGGCGAACTCAGGAGCGTCTTATCTATCGATTGGATTGCAACGTCACTGGCCAGCCGTCAGACAGCGGTTGTGCGAAAGGGTTCCGTTCCGGGTTATCCTGCTGGATCCATTCTGCGATGAACGCGCGCTGAGAAACTCCGTCAACGTTGCGGGGGAGCGGGATGACAGCAAGCTGCCGTTTGGCGATATTATCCGCGCGTACAACGAATTCTCGAATCTGGAGATTCGATTTGTCGATGCGGGAATGAGCTGTAGCGTTTTCATTACACAGGATGAAGCTTACTTCGATCCCTATCATCTTGCTGAGGATGGCGGCAGAATCTCCAATCGCTTCATGTGCTTAAAGATGCGCAAGGGCGATGTTCGACAAGGTATCTCGAACTATGAGATGATGAGTCGCCATTTCGATGCGCTCTGGAACGCTTCCATCCCGCTGGAGGACTGGCTAAGTAAAAACGGTTATGAGAAGAAAATTGCGCTTCCAGAGCTGCATTCTCGCAAGAAACTAATTTGATAATGCGTGTAATCCTGAATTTCGAGCACCGCTGTAATTTGAAATGTAGCTGGTGTTACGTTCCTTTCGTTCGAGCCAAGCCGGATTTCGTAGTAACTAATCGGGTACTAGCCCGGCTGCATGAGTATGGGATTTCCAAGATAACGATAGGCGGAGGTGACCCCACCCTCTATCATGAGTGGCGTGACCTGGTTGCGAACGCCAAAATGGCAGGCTTGTTCGTTCACCTAGACACTAATGGCATTGGTCTTCGCCATTGCGAGAGCGACAAAACTGCTCTGCTTTCCTATGTTGATCTGCTTGGCCTACCCATTGACGGGCCCGACTCCTCGACACATGGCCTCATAAGGCAGCATCCCAAGCATTTCGAGATCGTCATTGATCGGATGAGTTGGCTCCGTGAGCTTGGCGTGGCAATCAAAATTAATACGATCGTCACGAAAAAGAACTTCTCCCTCCTGGAAGACATGTCAGAGTTAATACGTGCTCTAGCTCCATCAATCTGGAGCGTTTATGAATACTGGCCGCTTTCTGTTGGGGGAGCCAACAGGGAACAATGGGACGAACCGAGTGGGGGTCTGGCCGCTGCTATCGCTGGCCTGCCTCGATATGTCGGAAAAACCCGTATCGAAAAGAACCTCCGACATGCACGACGGCTCACTTATCCGATCGTCGCACACGACGGTGAAATCTATATCCATTCCGCTTCGGATATCGACCAGCTACAGCCGCTAGGCTCTATCTTCGAATGTGGCGTGCTGGAGAGAGCCTTCGCGTCATGCACAGAAGAAAGGGCGGAAGCTCAAAGTAGGTACACGCCATAGCTCGCGGCTTCCGGCGCGAGATCGACATTGGTTCGCAATGTGGACTTACGTCTGCCTCCCCACAAGTGCTGCCCTAGACGCTTCCAACACCAGATTTGCTGTGGTTTCGTTCTAGGCAGTGTTCCGAAATCCACTGGCGCTTGTTGAACGCCGCTGCGGACGGAGGCAGTCGTTGAGACCAGCCGGTCTCGTCGCCGCAGTCGGTCCCGCGTCGCGCCTGCGGCGCCGCTATGCTGACGCTCCTTCGGCTGCTTCATTCTTGGAGGGAAGCCGGGCCAAGGTGCTCTTTGCGCATGAGGATATCCAACACGGCCAAACAACCGGACGACACTCACACGCGAGGGGAGAGATGGTCTTGGCCATCTCTCCCCCGCGAATGCCGTCTGCGCAGAGCGAAGCCGCCCGCTCGCAAGGCGGCAAATGATCCCCATCACTTAAATTGATCCGAGCCGCCCCGCTCGCCGCGCAGCCCAGCTCCGCTCGTCGGCATTCGCCCCCCTCTCTGCCGCGCGCTCACGCGCCCCCGGAAGGCATGCCGAGGGGCATGCCTTCGGCATGTTAAGAGAAAGGACCCAGAACCATGACCATCCATGCAAAAAACGTCGAAACCGGCACCGTTAGCCAAAGCGGCACCGAGGTTTTCATTCCGCTGAACAAGCTGAAAAAGTCGCCGCGCAATGCGCGCAAGACGCCGCATAGCGAGGCGATCATCGAAGCTTATGCAGCAAGCATTGCCGCCAAGGGTGTCCTGCAAAACCTTGTGGTTGAGCCGGAACTTGGCGGCGAGGGGACTGAAACCGGCTTCTATCTCGTCACCATCGGTGAAGGCCGCAGGCTGGCTCAGCTTTTGCGCGTGAAGCGGAAGCAGATCAAGAAGACCGAACCGATCCGCTGCGTCATCGACACCGTGAACGATGCGCACGAGATCAGCTTGGACGAGAACGTTACTCGCGAGGCGATGCATCCCGCTGACCAGTTCGAGGCATTCCGTCGCCTCAATGAGGAGCGCGGATGGGGAGCGGAAGAAATCGCCGCCCGCTTCGGTGTGACCGCACACGTGGTGCGGCAGCGTCTGCGACTTGGTTCTGTCAGCCCGAGGCTGATGCAGGTCTACCGCGATGGTAATCTGACCCTCGACCAGTTGATGGCCTTCGCCATCACCGAGGATCATGCACGGCAAGAGCAGGTTTTTGACAGCCTCACCTACAATCGCGATCCGTACATGATCCGTCGCCAGCTTACACAGACCCATGTTGCGGCTGCCGACCGCCGCGCCATCTTCATCGGTGAAGAGGCCTATATCGACGCCGGCGGCATGATCATCCGCGACCTGTTCACGGATGATCGCGGTGGTTTTTATGATGACGCGGCCTTGCTCGACCGAATGGTCATCGAGAAGCTGCAAGGCGTCGCGGAAACCGTCAGGCAGGCCGAAGGTTGGAAATGGGCGGATGTCCATATCGACTATCCGCACGCGCATGGTCTGCGCCGCACCTATCCGCAGCCGGTGGCTTTGTCGGAGGAGCACGAAGCTGCCTATGCGCAGGCGTTGGAAGAGTTTAATCGGCTGACGGAAGAATGGAGCAGCGCCGAGGAACTGCCTGACGATGTCGATAAGCGTTTTGGCAAGCTTGAGGCTGAGATCGAGCACATCGACGCACTGCGCCACGCCTACGATGCCGATGTCGTTGCGCGCGGCGGAGTGTTTGTCGTGCTTTCCCATGACGGGACGGCGCGCATCGAACGCGGCTTCATCCGGGGCGAAGACGATCAGCCGGAAACGGAAGTGCAGGAAGAGAGCGATGGCTACACCATCAATGGTGATGGTGAGATCATCGAGGAAGGTGTCGGTCCGGACGGTGATAGCGACGACGAAGCGGAGGATTCCGGCAAGCCTCTTTCCGATATTCTCGTGCGCGACCTGACCGCGCACCGGACACTCGGCCTTCGCCTTGCGCTTGGCGAGCAACCGGACATCGCGCTGATCGCCGTCACGCACGCACTTGCCGCGCAGGCTTTCTATCAGGGTGCCGAAGCTCACTGCTTGGAAATTCGCCCCACCAGCACTTACTTGGCCGGCCACGCGGATGGCATCGAGGACACGGCGGCGGCCAACGCGCTGGCGGATCGTCATGCGGGATGGGCGGCGGATATGCCGGTCGATGTGGCCGACCTATGGGGCTACATCGCCGCGCTCGACCATGCCAGCGTCATGGCGCTGTTTGCGCATTGCGCCTCGCTCACGGTCAACGCCGTGAAGCAACCTTGGGAGCGCAAGCCACGCGCTCATGAGACGGCCGACATGCTGGCAACGGCGGTCGCGCTCGACATGACGGCACATTGGAGGCCGACCGTGAGCTCCTATCTCGGGCGTATCACCAAGGCACATATTCTTTCCGCCGTATGCGAGGCAGTGAGCGACGAGGCGGCCGAGAGGCTTGCTGCCTTGAAGAAGCAGCCGATGGCCGAAGCCGCCGAGCAGTTGTTGGCCGGAACAAGCTGGCTCCCGGCACTCATGCGCACAACGGAGCCCGCTGCGCTTGGAGAGGCGCATGACGTGACCGGTGAGGCAGCGGCGGCAGCAGACGAACCGTCCGGGGCGGACTTTGAGCCTCCTCAGGGCGAGACGGACTTGGCCGCAACGGATAGCGGGAGCGTGGCCGAGGAAGGCGAACCGCTCCACATTGCAGCCGAGTGATAGGCGCAGGCCGGAGCTGCTTCAGCGGCTCCGGTTTAGTTGCTTTGACAGGTACTAGAAATTTCCGGCCGCGCTTCCGCGCGGCCGGAACCTCGACAGCACGACACCATCAATCGGAACAACGAAAAGCCATTCCAAACGCGACACGCTTCAATCCCACGACGCGGCGGACGGCGGGGGACTTTCCCGCCGAAGCTCCGGCGGGGGACGCAGGTTTTTCAGTGGCCGATCATACTGCAACGCTGGGGAGGATCATTTGGGCATCGTCCGCGCTCTGGTCTCGACCAGGCTCGCACAGACCGGGGCGGCGGTCGGATATCCCGCTGGATGTGGCAGTAGTCGCTGCCCTGGCGCGGGTATGGCTTTCCGTGCCGCATCGAATGCAATGGGTTT
This sequence comes from Mesorhizobium sp. ESP6-5, assembly GCF_020164695.1. Lineage (NCBI taxonomy): Bacteria > Pseudomonadati > Pseudomonadota > Alphaproteobacteria > Hyphomicrobiales > Phyllobacteriaceae > Mesorhizobium > Mesorhizobium sp. ESP6-5. The sequence continues at coordinate 210,891 of NZ_JAIUGR010000009.1, read as the reverse complement.
CAAGGCAAAGAGCGGCGAAAGCCTGGATCTTCCATCGTCACCATCGTATTTCCGCGGGGCAGGATCCCTCCCTTGCCGTGTATTGGCTTCCCTGATCCACGAGCCCTTTGCGCTGTGAATCCAATTGACCGCCATTGCGGCGGTTCCTCTTTCGTCTGCCGGCAAGCCACGCCCACGGCGTCCTCGAATGGATTGGGTCTGACCGAAGACCGGCTTCGCCTCGATCGCTTCCCGCAACGGCGGCGCTGCGTTTTCTTCCCCTGGCCGAACCACCCCACTACGAAGCGTGGCGGGGACCCCGGTTTGCGCGGCCATTCCTCGCGGTCCAAGAAAGCCTCGCCCTGCCGTCTTCCACTTCGTTTCAGCCCCTTCGGGATGCGGACCGATCGTCTCCAGTCTCACGACCACCATCGAGGCCGCGATGGGCGCGGCTCGAGCAATAGAAGGAACCACCGCAATGGCTACGATCGGCATCTTCACCAGGACCGCAAAGGGCTTCAAGGGCTCAGTCAAGACCCTCAACCTCAACGTCAAGACCGTCGATTTCGTCCCCGCCGACGGCGACAACGAAAAGGGCCCGGACTACCGCATCTTCGCCGGCGCCACCGAATTCGGGGCGGCATGGAAGAAGACCTCGCGCGAAGGCCGCGATTATCACTCGGTCAAGCTCGACGACCCGAGCTTCCCCGCTCCGATCTATGCGAGCCTGGTCGAGACCGAAACCGAAGGCGAGTTCTCACTCATCTGGTCACGCCGCACCGCCGAGTGAAATCAACTCCGCCAAGAAGCCCCGGCGCGCCGCGCCGGGCTTCACCATGCTCAGTCCGCCACCGCCCGATCGTAGTCAGTTCGATGGAGCAGGCTAGGCCTTGGCAACTTTCCGTGTTTTCTTGACCGGCGACTTTGCAGCAGGCGAGGTTACGGTCGCGGCAGCTGCACGAGTCGTCCGTTTCGGCTTCTGCGCCTTGGTTATTTCTGGTGCAACCGGCTTGCGCCCGAGACCGACCGCCTTCGCCAACGCCGAGCGGGTAGCGGCATAGTTCGGGGCGACCATCGGATACTCGGCAGGCAGGCTCCACTTCTGCCGGTATCCCTCGGGGCTCAGATTGTAATGCGTGGCCAGGTGCCGCTTCAGCGATTTGAACTTCTTTCCGTCTTCCAGACAGATGATGTAGTCCGGCGTCACCGACTTCCTGATCGAAACGGCAGGCTCCAGTTTCACCGCAGGTTCGGCCACGGATGTGCCGACGTTCTGCAGAGCGACATGAATATCGCCGATCAGTTTCGGCAGCTCTGCCGCCGGCACCGGATTGTTCGACACATAGGCGGAGACAATATCGGCAGCGATCGATACGAGATCGGCTCTGGTCTATAGGTCCTCGGACACGGTCATGAAATCTTCCCTCTTGATTCTCTTGGGCAGCAATTAAAAATTTCGTGGCTGTCTATCTGATCATCAAGCAAATAATTCGTTATCATCTGACGATCGCCATTCTTGCGAATATCAACTCGGCAAGCACCACTACCATGATCTGATCGCAACCGAACGACGCTGGCGATCGTTTTCAGGGAAGCGAGGAGACTTCCCCCTCGCTTCCCCGCTATTGCCGCCTGTGCAGAGCAGGACCGCCGGCTCGCAAAGCGGCCGACCGGTCGCCAACCATCAATCAATCCATCCGCTCCGCTCGACCGTGCAGCCCGGCTCCGCGCGCCGGCAATGGCCCCCATCACTCCCGCGCGCTCACGCGCCCCCGGAAGGCATGCCGAGGGACATGCCTTCGGCATTGACGGAAAAAGGAGCGACCCCAATGAACATGACCACGAACACCAACAGCATCGACAACAGCCAGCAGCAGCCAGTTTCCGGCGGCTTTCGCGTCGACATCTCGCGCGGCGAGCGGATCGGCCGTGTTTCGTCGGAATGGTTCTCGCGCCCCGACGATGAGCGCTATCTGTCGCTGACCGAGCTTTACGATGCGGTGCGCGCCCGCACGGATCACGCCACAGCCCGCACCGTTGAGAGCCGCGCCGTCCGTGTCGAGGCGAGCCGTGAGAATGCGGAAAGGCTTTCGCTAATTGTTCCCGGACAAGACCAGCCGATTGCGCCCACCCATTGGAGCTTCGGCCAACTTTGCAGCCTTGTCGGCGCTCCCGCGACTTACATGCGCCAGCTTCCCGCGCCGCTGGCAGGCATCAACCTGCAGCACGGCCTGCTCAATCACCGCGCCGAGCTTGTCAAAACCTTGGAGGCAGAAGACGGACGCGTCGAGCTTCGTGCCGTCACCGGCCCGGACTACGGGCGCATCTGGGATCACGAGCTAGTCGCCGCCGTCATGAAGATCGCAGGCAACGGAATCGGCGACACCATGTGGAAGGTGCCGGGCATGCTGGATTGGGCGACCATGACGCACAATCCCTTCATGGACATCACCAAGGACACCACCACGCTTTACGCGAGCGATCGCGACGTGTTCCTGTTTCTGGTCGACGACACCCATCCCATCGAGGCGGGACGCCTGCCGAACGGAGAGCCGGATTTGTACTTCCGGGGATTTTATTGCTGGAATTCGGAGGTCGGCAGCAAGACGCTTGGCATCGCCTCTTTTTATCTTCGCGCCGTGTGTATGAACCGCAATCTTTGGGGCGTCGAAGGTTTTGAGGAAATCAGCATCCGTCATTCGAAATTCGCGGCGCAGCGCTTTGCCCACGAGGCGGCACCTGCCTTGACCAGTTTCGCCAACTCCTCACCCGCGCCGTTTATCGCTGGCATCAAGGCAGCCCGCGAGAAGATCGTCGCTCGCTCTAATGACGACCGCGAAACCTTCCTGCGCAAGCGCGGGTTCTCGAAGGCTGAAGCCGGCAAGGTCATCGAAACCGTCTTGCAGGAGGAGGGTAGGCCACCCGAAAGCATTTTTGATTTCGTGCAGGGCATGACAGCGCATGCGCGCACCAAATCCCATCAGGACAGCCGACTTGAGCTTGAAGGAAAGGCCAAGGCATTGCTCGAAAAGGCAAGCTGATTGTCCGACACTGCGCGGTCGGATATCTGGCCGCGCAATGGCCACGCAATTTGCCGTCGATCCGCGAACGCGGATCGACCGTCGCGGTGGCGCTTGGCTGGCTGCCCCCGCTCGCCGGGCTCCGCCCGGCTCGCGATGCGACTACGGTCATGGCTATCAAATGCATTTCGGACTTATGTACCCGTCCTGCCGATCCGCACGATCCGCTAAGCGGTACCCAGCGTCGACTTACCGTTTTGATATTCTGATGAGCTCGCATGGGTCCACATTCAGCGCAGCGGCGATTCTGCCGAGAACACTGACGCTGGCCGAAACTCGAGCACGCTCGATCGAGCCGACGTAACGCATGCTCAACCCAGAGCGGTCCGCCAATTCCTCCTGCGTCACATCCTGATCATGGCGCAAACGACGCAAATTGGTCGCCATGACCTCCTTGAGATCCATGACGACTACGGACCAGAAGAGGAACTATCGTTCTAGGAATGATCGTTCCTATTCGCTACAGTCAGATCCGGTCTGAAGAATGGTCTGTTGAAGCGGGACAGTTCACACTATGCTTAAACCTCTGCTTGATCCCGACGTCGCCGACGTTGCGCCGGTCGCCTCGATCCTGACCGGCTATGATGAGGAGCGTCTTCTCACCTACATCCGGCTTCTTGATGCGGCAGCTGAGGATGCCGACTGGCGCGAGGTGGCCAGGATCGTTCTGCACATCGATCCCGAGAAGGAGCCCGATCGCGCTTTCAGGGCTTGGGAAACACATCTCGCCCGTGCTCGATGGATGACGACCAACGGCTATCGGTATCTCCTGGCAGGCGGTGCACCACACTAGGCACCGTTGACCCTCTAGCTGTGCTGAATCAGCAAAGCGGTTTGCCGACTCTCTGACTACCCAGCCGAACTGGCGTCTCGGAAGCTGATTGCGAAGCTCGCTGCCGAACGCGAGCCTCCGATGAGGACCGTTGCCATGTCGCACAGCGATTGGACCGATCCGGCGGCATACGAGCACATGCGCGGCTACGAAGCCGATAAGTTTGCCGCCGAGTACCTGATCCGGAACGCTGATTTCGCCGCCGAATGCGACCGGCTGGCGTCACGTCCATTGATGGCAGGAGAACTCGCCGGTCCGCCAGATTTCGCCGCTCGTTGGGGCGCGCGATTTCGCGATCGTTGGTGACGAGCCTCTATCTCCTGAACACATCGTCTGGACCGAACAGGCTTCGCCACGAGTTCTTCGCGCAACGAAGTTGGCAGCTGCCGCCGGTTCCTCGCAGCCGGCCCTTCAACCTACCCAACTCAACACGGCTCACAGCTGGACCGAAGCCGAGCAGGTTCATATGATTCTCTGGCCGCAGGCGCCGGAGGCATGTCACATTGTCTCTGGTGAACCTGACGGCCTGCTCGACATTAACGCCATTGTCCTGCCGCTCGATGCGAACTTCGAAACCCGCCTCGACGCCGCGCGCCGGTTCTGGCGTGCGGCGAACGGTCGTCCACTCGGCACCCTCTATGGTTCCTTGCCTCAACAAACCAGGCTGAGGCACATACTCAATCTGCGCGTCTTTGATGGAAGAAGCACGCGGGTGCCCTATCGCCGGCTGGCCGAGGAACTCCTGTCGCGAGAACCTATCGCACCGCGCGACTGGCGCGATCATCATCTTCGCCACAAGCTACGGGCGATCCTGCGACGCGCCGACCGCCTGGTCGCCGGAGGCTATCGCGACCTTCTCCTCTATCCCCAGAGCCGCAGCCGCAAATCCGACTGCTGAGATTTTCAGCCGGGGGGTAGCAAAAACGCGCCCGCGATCTTTGCCCTCCTCCCATTTTCTCAATTCGGCCATCGTCCGTTTCGCGCGTCCCGGCAGGCCAGGGCGACAGCAGAACCCAATGGAGATTAAGCGATGTCGAAGGCGGACGCGCCCCAAAAATATCTTCGCACCAAGGAGGCCGCACCTATCGTTGGTCTCTGCGCCCGGACACTGGAAAAACACCGGACCTATGGCACTGGTCCCAAATACCGCAAGGTCGGTGGCCGCGTTCTCTACGACATCGCCGACCTGCATGCCTGGATCGAGCTTGGCGCGCGCACATCCACCAGCGACATAAACGCCGCCTATGTTCCGCCCGCCAAGCCACATGCGGCGCGCGCGCCCGCCTACGCCGGCAAGTCGCGCTGAGATTTCGAGCTGCGGGATCTGGACATGCGCCCAACACCGACAGACCTGGAGCCGATTGCGCTGTTTCATGCGCGGCCCGGCAAGATGGCGTTGCGCGATGCGCAGGACTTGATGGCCTGGCCATTCTTCTCGCTTGCCAAATCGCGGCGTATCACGCCGATCGATTTCCGAGTGGGTGAAATCGCCATCCGTGTCGAGGCTACCATCGAGCACGGCATGGCAACTATCTGGGATGCCGACATCCTGATCTGGGCCGCCTCGCAAATTGTCGATGCCCGTGACAAGGGGCTGCGGACCTCGCGCATGATGGCGGCGACGCCGCACGAAATCCTGACCTTCATCGGTCGCGGTACGTCCGCCCGCGAGTATCTGCTGCTCAAGGCAGCGCTCGACCGTCTCCAGTCGACCACCGTCGCCACCTCGATCCGCCAACCCACCGAGCGGCGCATGCACCGCTTCTCCTGGATCAACGAATGGAAGGAACGGGCCGACCATCGCGCTCGACCGCTTGGCATCGAGCTTGTCCTGCCCGACTGGTTTTATGCCGGCATCATGGTCGACGCCTTCGTGCTCACCATCGACCATGCCTATTTCGACCTGACCGGCGGCATCGAGCGCTGGCTCTATCGTCTCGTACGAAAACATGGCGGACGACAGGCGCATGGCTGGTCGTTCGACCTGCGCCATCTGCACGTAAAATCCGGCAGCCTGTCTGCCTATAAGCGCTTCGCCTTCGAGGTTCGCGGCATCGTTCGCCGGCAATCCTTGCCGGGCTATCGGCTTGCTCTGGGTGTGACGCAGGCCGGCGAACCTCTGCTCACTTTCAAGGCCTGCCATCCCGACCCTTTCAATCCCTTCGGCAAGGCCAGGGCAGCGGAGGACAAGCTGTGAATCAACTCGTCATTTCGGGAACCCGACGGCACGGGATTTCGGGAACCCGTTCCTCGTCATTTCGGGAACCCGATTACCGCTCAACCCATGGAAGCGGAAGCCGAATTCACGCTGCTAACTTATCTAACTTAGAATCCTTCGGATTCTTTCTAACGGAACATGCAGTTCCGCGCTGCTGCGAACAATCGCGGCAACGAGGCTACCGGTCCGCGTTCGGTGGGATCGAAATTCGTTCTCATGCTGGCGAGGCAATAGCTCATTCGCATCCAGCCGATGCCATTGTGACCGCCCACCTCCCGCAGGGGAGGAGCGTATGAACGAGCTCACCTATGTCGAACTGCTCTGGCTGAAAAAGCGGATCGAGAACTACATTCGCTTCGGCAACACCGTCGAGAACAGGATCATCGACAGAAGCCGCCGCGTTGTCGCTTTCGCGCCTGGCAGCATCTTCGCCTTCGTCCGCTGGACGGCCAACGACTTCGGCACCATCGCCTCACGCGTTGACATTCTGCGCGCCGTCGGTGCCGGCAAGCGTTGCTCGACCGTCGCCTATGTGCGGCCCGGCGGTGACATCCTGCTCACCGCCACTGGCTGGCCGAAGGTCGAGAAAGTGCTCGAGATCATCGACGCCATCGAGGCGACCGGCGTCGATGCGATAGATGTCTCGCCGGAGTATTGGCGACATGTCCACAGTCGCCTCGCGGTACGCGAAAACCCTCGGCCGTATACGCGGCAGGGGCATGAAGCTTGGCTTATGCGGCGGCGGATCGAGCCATGAACGCACGCGGCAAGATAGTCGTTGCGATGCTCGCCGGCACGGCGTTGATCGCTGCCCCAGCTACGATCGGATTTTCACCGAGGTTCATCTGGAACGCGTCGGCAAGCGTGCCGGTCGGGCTCTATCGCGTCGAGGCAAGTCGCAGGATCGATGTCGGCGATCTTGCCGTTGTCATGCCACCCGAACCGTTGGCGGGCTTGCTCGCCGAGCGCGGATATCTGCCCCCCGGTGTGCCGCTGCTGAAGCACGTTCTGGCACTCAGCGGCGCAACGGTATGCCGAAACGGGACCGCCATCGTCGCCGACGGCAAGACCCTTGGATATGCGCGCGAGCACGACGGCAAAGGTCGCTGGCTGCCTGCGTGGCAGGGCTGCCGTGTGCTTGCCGAAGGCGAAGCCTTCTTCATGAACCCGGATGTCGCCGACAGTTTCGACAGCCGCTACTTCGGCGCCCTTCCAGCGGCGGCCATCATCGGCCGCGCGGTTCCCGTCTGGACAGAGACGACACGTCTCCGGTGCCCTTTGTGTCCGGCGATCTGCCGCCCCGACAGTTTCCAAGAGCTCACCCACCCCGCAACGAGAGGATATCGCATGGCACAGATCGGCATCTTCACCCGCAACGATGACGGCTTCTTCGGCAACATCTCGACGTTGATGATCGACGCCAAGCTCTCCATACTGCCAGCCGAGAAATCGGGCGCCGAACACGCGCCCGAACACCGCATCTATTGCGACGGCGTTGAAATTGGCGCGGCTTGGGATCGCACGGGCGAGAAGGCTGGCGCCTATCTCTCGGTGCTGATCGACGATCCGTCATTCACGTATCCGGTCCGCGCCAGTCTGTTTCAGGCTGCTGCCGAAAAGGATGTCTGGAATCTGCATTGGAGCCGGCCCTCGAAGCGCGAAGAGCGAGCCTGAGTTCTATGCTCCGATCGCGCGTCATCGAGCTTGCTCAGGTAAACCCTTTGATCGATCGGGCGCCGGTCAAACCCTTCGACCCGATCGCCGATCAGGCGGCCGTCGCGCGCAGCGGAGGTCAAGGGCGGCCGGACACTTGTCCACCGATTGAGGCGTTGTTTGCGCTGCCACGCATAGGACGCAGGTCCAGTCGGCGTAGCCTTGCCCTTGACGGAAGCGAGCACGGCGGCAGGCTGTCGGCGTGTCGGGAAAGTGGTGCGTGCGTTACCGTTCGCCAGTGCATAGCGATGCTCTCGGTGTGCACGTCGCTCATGCTTGATTGTGCTGCCTACCCGGCGGAAGCACCTCCGCAATCGGCGCTAAAATCCTGCGCCGGAAGAGCGGTCGGGACCAGCGGAGAGTGGTCCGGTTACATATTTGAGGCCGCCAAACGTTTCGATCTTCCCGAGCGCTTGATCCGCGCCGTGATGCATGTCGAGAGCGGCGGGGATGTCCGCGCCGTCTCGTCCGAAGGCGCAATGGGGTTGATGCAGATTATGCCCACCACGTGGGAAGACCTGCGCATCAAACACAATCTCGGCAAAGATCCGTTCGCGCCCCGTGACAATATCCTGGCCGGAGCGGCCTATCTCCGCGAGATGCTCGACCGGTTTGGCCCGAAGGGATTTCTCGCCGCCTACAATGCCGGACCTCAACGCTATCAGGAGCATCTTTCCAAAGGTCGCCGGCTGCCCCGTGAGACGATCGACTACGTTGCGAAGCTTATGCCCCTGATCAACGGAGCCGTCGAGATTCTGCCCCACTCGCGAGGATTGGGAAGCAAGTCGAGCGCAGATCGGCCGCAGCGCTTCGAGCGCGGCGCTACTGCGATAAATGACGCCGTTTCGCGCGGCAGCGGAGGCGTCGATAGCGTCTACCAAACTGTGTTCACAGAGATTCGTTCAGCCGACATGCCGTCGAAGATCGACACCGCGGTGAACGATCTGACGGCGCTTGCACCGTCGCCGGATGTTGCGCCCAAAGATACGGGTCCCTCACTGAAGCCGGCTACGAAAAACCTCTTTATTGCACGATCTCTCGGTGCATCGCGATGATCACCGGATTTGTTGCAAATCGCACTTTGGCCTGTTGTGTCGCGGGATTGGCGGCGGGAGGGCAGTTCACCGGGGAAGTCGAGGAGGGATGGCGAGATAAAAGGCCGCGAGGTGCGGCTGATGGCGGTCGTGGTTTTTCAGTGGGTTACGCGCCGATTGCGCGATGTGTGCGACATTCGCACGCCTCGCGCTTTCGCGGCTTGCACAATGATTTCCGCATCTTGATGAGATGTGAAGGGCCTTGGCCATGAGCGGCGAGGACGATTTCCGCATCCGGCCGGGCCGCATCCGCTCGACCCGCGCACAGCAGGCCAGGCCCTTCATCGCCCAGGCGCTCGCCGCCGCCCAGAAGGCCGGCGGCCACGTCTCGCGATCTGGCAGGATCACAACCGGCAATCGCTCGCGCTTCGGCCGCGGCATTCGCGCGACCATTCAGGCCAACCGCCTGCTTACGGGACGGTCCCGCATTGCTGTAATCAAGACGCGCGTCGTCCGGCACTCGGCACGATCGGCACCGCTATCCGCGCACCTCAATTATCTCCGCCGCGAGGGCGTCACCCGCGCCGGGGAAAAGGCGCGGCTGTTCGGGCCCGAGACCGACCATGCTGATCCTAAAGATTTCGCGGAGCGCAGCGAGGGCGACCGGCATCACTTCCGCTTCATCGTCTCGCCCGAGGACGCGGTGGAGATAGCCGACCTCAAGACCTTCGCCCGCGAACTTATGGGCCAGATGGAAAAGGACCTCGGCACGAAGCTCGATTGGGTCGGCGTCGATCACTGGAACACCGACAATCCGCACGTCCATATCATCCTGCGCGGGCGAACCGATGACGGCCAGGACCTCGTCATCTCGCGCGACTATATCAGGCAAGGAATGCGCGACCGGGCGCAGGATCTTATCACCCAGGAGCTGGGGCCGCGCACGGACCACGAGATCCGCCGCAATCTCGAACGGCAGATCGAAGCGGAACGCTGGACCAGTCTCGATCGCCAGCTTGCGCGCGACGGCAATCGCACCGGCGTCATCGACATGGCACCGAGGCCGGACCGCCAGCCAGATGAATTCCATGCGATGAAGGTCGGGCGGCTTCACAAACTCGAAACCCTCGGTCTCGCCGATCAGGTCGGCCCCGGCCAATGGCTGATGTCCGAGAATGCCGAAGCGACGCTGCGCGAACTCGGCGAGCGCGGCGATATCATCAAGCGCATCCATCGCGGCCTGACAGAACGCGGAATCGAGCGCGGGGCAGCGAACTTTGTGTTGGCTGGCGAAAGTCTGGATGAGACCATCGTCGGCCGCCTGGTCGACCGTGGCCTCGACGATGAGTTGAAGGGTACGGTCTATGCCGTGGTCGACGGCACGGACGGACGCACCCATCACATCAAACTGCCCGACCTCGACGCAGCCGGCGACAGCGCGCCGGGCTCGATTGTCGAGCTTCGCAAATTCGACGATGCGCAGGGTCGCCGCCGGGTGGCACTTGCGATCCGCTCCGACCTCGACATCGAACGGCAGGTCACCGCGACCGGGGCCACCTGGCTCGACCGTCAGGCGATCGCGCGCGAGCCGGTGGCTCTCGGCGGAGGCGGCTTCGGCGCCGAGGTGCGCGCCGCCATGGACCGCCGCGCCGATCGTCTGATCGAACAAGGTTTTGCTGAACGGCAGGGCCGCAGTGTGATCTTCACCCGAAACCTGATCGACAGCCTGCGCAAACGCGAAATCGAGGCGCTGGGCGAAAAGCTCGCCGGCGAGACCGGACGACCGTTCAATCAATACGCGAGCGGCGACTATGTTGCCGGCACTTACCGCCAGCGTTTCGCGCTCGCCTCCGGTCGCTTCGCCATGATCGACGACGGGCTCGGCTTTAAGCTGGTGCCTTGGTCGCCGTCCCTGGAAAAGCAGCTCGGCCAGCATGTCTCCGGCGTAACGCGCGGCGATGGCGGCATCGACTGGAGTTTTGGCCGCAAACGCGGGCTCGGCTTGTAATCCCGTCCTCGTCTTGAAGAAAGGAGCGCAGCCATGTCCGCCACCAGGATCCTCTGGGGCCAGATCCTCATCGTCGTGCTGATCGTTCTCATCACGACTTGGGGGGCGACGCAGTATGTCGCGTGGCAGCTCGGATTTCAGCCGCAGCTCGGACCACCATGGTTCCGGATCGCAGGGATGCCGGTCTACTTGCCTCCAGCTTTCTTCGCGTGGTGGTTTTCCTACGACGCCTATGCACCGGAGATTTTCACCAGGGGCGCTTTCATCGCGGCATCAGGCGGCTTCATCTCAATCGCGGTCGCTATTTGCATGTCGGTCTGGCGAGCTCGTGAAGCCAAAAGTGCTGAAACCTATGGCTCGGCGCGCTGGGCCGAAAAAGGCGAGGTCGATGCGGCGGGACTGCTCGGTCCCGAAGGCGCCGTGCTCGGCAAGCTGGAGCGCGACTATCTTCGCCACGACGGGCCAGAGCATGTTCTGTGCTTCGCGCCGACTCGATCCGGCAAGGGTGTCGGCCTCGTCGTGCCTTCGCTTCTGACGTGGCCGGGTTCTGCGATTGTCCACGACATCAAGGGCGAAAACTGGCAGCTCACCGCCGGCTTCCGCGCCCGGCATGGCCGCGTCATGCTGTTCGATCCAACCAATGCGAAATCCTGCGCCTACAACCCACTGCTGGAGGTACGCCGCGGCGAGTGGGAGGTGCGCGATGTCCAAAACATTGCCGACATTCTGGTTGACCCCGAGGGCTCGCTTGAGAGACGCAACCACTGGGAGAAGACCAGTCACGCCCTCCTGGTCGGCGCCATCCTGCATGTCCTTTACGCCGAGGCCGACAAGACGCTTGCGGGCGTCGCGGCATTCCTGTCCGACCCGAAGCGGCCGATCGAGTCGACGCTCGCGGCGATGATGAAGACGTCACACCTGGGACCAAGTGGTCCACATCCCGTGATCGCCTCGGCGGCGCGGGAGCTTCTCAACAAGTCCGACAATGAGCGCTCCGGCGTGCTGTCGACCGCCATGTCGTTCCTTGGCCTTTACCGCGACCCCGTTATTGCCGAGATCACACGCTGCTGCGACTGGCGCATTGGCGACGTCGTCGGCGGCAGTCGTCCGGCGACGCTTTACCTCGTCGTGCCGCCATCGGACATCAGTCGAACCAAGCCGCTGATCCGCCTGATCCTCAACCAGATCGGCCGCCGGCTCACCGAGGACCTCAATGCGAAGGCGCACCGCCACCGGCTGCTGCTGATGCTGGATGAATTTCCGGCACTGGGAAGGCTGGATTTCTTCGAGAGCGCTTTGGCGTTCATGGCGGGATATGGCCTGAAGGCATTCCTGATTGCCCAGTCGCTGAACCAAATCGAGAAAGCCTACGGCCCGAACAACTCGATCCTCGACAACTGCCATGTGCGTGTCAGCTTCGCGACAAACGATGAGCGAACGGCTAGGCGGGTTTCGGACGCACTCGGCACCGCCACTGAGATGAGGGCGATGAAAAACTATGCAGGGCATCGCCTGTCGCCCTGGCTCGGCCACCTGATGGTGTCGCGATCCGAGACTGCGCGGCCGCTGCTCACACCCGGCGAGATCATGCAGCTCCCGCCTTCCGATGAGATCGTCATGGTGGCAGGCACGCCACCGATCCGGGCGAAGAAGGCGCGCTACTACGAGGATATCCGATTTCAGGAGCGGATATTGCCGCCGCCGCTTTTGGCAAAACCAGAGACTGCGCAGACGGACGACTGGAGTGTGCTGCCGCTCCCGGTCCGGCCGCAGACCGAGGCAACTGGTTTCGACAATGGGCGTGCCGGTGACGAGGACCCGACGCAATCGGAGCGCCGGCATCAGCCGGAGTTGAGCAAGGCCCAGACTGTCGAAACGAAGAAACCGATCGACAATGAGTTCGCGCTCGATGCAAGCGACGACGTGGAGGAGGATGCCGTGCGCAACAGCCGGCTGAAGCGCATGATGCAGGGCGTCGCCCGGCAGGTTTCGCTCGATCCCGATGACGGCATGGAGCTGTGATCGCAATGCTGAATAAGCCTCCCAAGAAACAGCGCCTGTCCGTCTATCTAGACCCGGAGGTCATGAAGGCGCTGGCCGCTTACGCGGCACGCCGCGACCAATCCCGGTCGCTGATCGCCGAAGCTGCAATCGCTTCCTTCCTGTCGCCGGATGCCGCCGAGCGGCAGGAGGCGGCAACCATCAAACGCCTCGACCAACTCGACCGCCGGATGACTCGCATCGAACGCGATCTCGGCATCTCGGTCGAAACGCTGGCGGTCTTCGTGCGCTTCTGGCTGACCACCAATCCACCGTTGCCGGAACCAGCGCAGGCGGCAGCGCGGGCCAAGGGCGCGGAACGCTACGGCGCCTTTGTCTCAGCTCTTGGACGGCGTCTCGCCAAAGGTCCGAAACTGAGACACGAGATATCTGAGGATATCGCGGAGGATGGCGTAAACTAGAGCCGTGAACTCATAAATGCGGAATGACCAAAATATCGTTGGAAAGCAGACGATGAGATTTCTATCCTCCGGGCATGAAGCATGACCGCCGTTGTGCAATCGCTCACAACTTCGCGACTTATGGCAATTAGTGGGTTGGGCTTTGTTGTCTGCTACTGCCCAACAGATTCAGGTGACTAGCACTAGCTTCCTAACCACAAATATCGATCTTGTTGCCTTTGGATTTCTTGGTAGCGTTATAGAGTACCTCCGCCAACTCACCGGTGATCGCCTTAGTGCGCTTCATCCCCTGACCCTTGTCGACGAACTCGCGCAAGAACTGAACGAAACCTACCTGCGCCTTCAGCGTGTCGAAGCCAGCTTCCTTGCTGGCGGCGAGGAAATCCTTCATGCGGCCCTGCTCGATAATGGTGCGGACATGCAGCGTCAGACCTTCCATTCTGATCGATCGTATGTAACGCCGGCTTTTCATCGCAGGTGTCCCAGCTTTTGTCGTCTTGGCCATTGATGCGCTCTCCCCTTGTCAATTGCCCAGGATGATTTCGTTGAGGACCCGATCGCGACGATCCTCCCGCTGATTTTGATCGTGGATGGCGAGCGCGCGTCTCGCCTCGGCGGCGCCGCTATCGAAATCCCGTCGCGCCTCTCCTCTCTCTGCGGCGCTGCGCGCGTTGGATACCGTTGCATTACCAACGTTAGGGAGTTGCATGATGATGGTGAGCGAATGGATATCGACCCGCTGACGCCCGCCTTTGAGCATAGCGTCGCTGAACTTCGTCGCGCCAAGCGGGGCGATCTTCAACACCGGATTGATCGCGCCCTTGAGCGTCGTTGTGAACTGGAGGTCGATGGTCTCAGTCGGCAACGGCGGCTTGTCGGCGGTGCCGGGCTTGAGCAGCTCGACTGTCTCGATCTCGCCAATGAGGTTGCCTGACTGGTTTTTGCTGACGAAGCCGTTGACGTAATAGTCCAGGCCGAGCTTGCCGACGATCGGATAGGCGAGCTGGTGGCGAGGCTCTGAATATTGGTGGTTTCTCAGGTTGTTGCAGACTCGGATGATCGGGACGTTTGTCAAAAACTGGTCTAGCCGGACGGCCGCCACCCATTGATCCGTACTTTGGCGCTTGCCCTCCACTGATCCGCTGACATCCGTCTTGACCGTACCGTGCGTAACTGCGCTCAGCAGGTCGAAGCTGCCGTCCAGATTATCTGTCTGGGTGATATCGAACTTGAACCTGTAAGCAATGAATGTCGGCGAGAAAGTTTTGATGAGATCTATCAGTTCGTTATCAGGCACCATCTTGCCGGTATTGGGCGCCTGCGGATCGGGTATCTTAACCCTCATATAGCCAGATTTAAGGAAATCGTACCAGACGTCTGACTCGTGCCTGGCCGGTATCTCTATTTTCTGATCGTCGCTAAGCGCGCTCCGATTCATTCCAGGCGGCACGTAGGCCGCCAATTTATTGCGGTCGAGAGAATCAACCGTTGCTTGGTTTACCGAGGTACCATCCTTATTCTGAATTCGGCCGATCGCCGACTGGATCCTGTCGACGAAGGCGTCGCGCATCTCGCACTGGATGGCGGCCGCGATAAGCGTCGGACTGACGTTGGTCGTGTCGTCGGTCCTAGGCACGCCGGCGCAAGACGACAGCAAGGCCGCAGATGAAACAGCACAACCGGCGCGCCAAAGCGCACGCGAGAATTTCATGAAGTTATCCCTCGAACAGCTGTCCCCACAGCTATTGGGAGCAATACAAGTCCTCCTAAGAAACTTTGTCAATAGAGCTCTAGAAGTCTAAAATACTCAATACTTGGCTCCCACGTCCGGGCGCTTTGAGGCAGTGGGCTGCCAGAAGATTTTCTTTGAAAAGCTGAGCGGCACGAAAAATGCCGACCGTCGCTAATAGAAACGTCTTTTGAACATGCTGGCACAGCTGCTTTCGCGTCAGCTCTGCGAACCACCGCTCGACCTGATTGATCCAGGACGCCGACGTTGGCGTGAAGTGAACATGCCAGTGTGGACGGCGCGCGAGCCAAGCCTTGATCCTCGGCGTCTTGTGGGTGGCATAGTCGTCCATCGCCAGATGCACGTCCGGGCCATTGGGCATTTCGGTGTCGATCCGCTTCAGGAAGTCGAGGAATTCGGACGCCTGCACCGCATTTCGCAAGTCGCTTCACGTCCATGCGCGATCTCCGGTTTTGCTTGTTGCAAGCCCCGTGTTCCTGCCCCTTCTAATCATCCCCGACCGCGGCAGCGAGGTAAACGGGGATCATCGTGGCAATCACTTATCAAGCCGGCAGGGAAGCGCTCTCGCGCGGCGCCCGCATGCTGCGGACGGCGCTCGGCCCAGCTATTGCCGGCTATCTCGAAGACCCCGCCATAGTCGAGGTGATGCTGAATCCCGACGGGCGCCTTTGGGTCGACCGGCTGAGAGAAGGGCTGTCCGCTACCGACGACATCCTGACCCCGGCTGATGGCGAGCGCATTGTGCGGCTGGTCGCACACCATGTCGGCGCGGAAGTTCATTCCGCGGCGCCTCGCGTTTCAGCCGAACTACCAGAGACGGGAGAGCGGTTTGAAGGATTACTTCCGCCAGTCGTGGCGGCACCGACCTTCGCCATCCGCAAGCCTGCCGTTGCCGTGTTCACGCTTCAGAATTACGTCGCGTCCGCCATCATGACCGGGAGCCAGGCCGACGTACTGCAACTTGCTGTTGCAAGGCGCAAGAACATCCTGGTTGCAGGCGGGACGTCTACCGGCAAGACCACTCTGGTCAACGCGCTGCTGGCCGAAATCGCGAAATCCTCGGACCGTATTGTCCTGATCGAAGATACCCGCGAGCTGCAATGTGCAGCGCCCAATCTGGTGGCGCTCCGCACGAAGGATGGCGTCGCATCGCTCTCCGACCTAGTGAAGTCGTCGCTGCGGCTTCGCCCCGATCGCATCCCGATCGGCGAAGTACGTGGCGCGGGAGCGCTCGATCTCTTGAAGGCGTGGGGCACTGGACATCCGGGTGGCATTGGCACGATCCACGCCAGCTCCGGACTTGGGGCACTGCGTCGGCTTGAACAGCTCGTGCAGGAAGCCGTCGTCACCGTTCCGCGTGCGCTGATCGCCGAGACGATCGACATCGTTGCCGTGCTTGCCGGCCGCGGTTCGGCCCGCCGTCTCGTCGAGATCGCGCTCGTTGACGGGCTTGATCCAACTACCGGCGATTACCGCATCCTCGAACCCAAGATCGAAGCCGACCCAAATCCGAATTCACAGTCCTCTGGAGCCCCAGAATGAATCCGATCTCGTTCATTTCATCGTCTATCCGTAGAATTGGTGCGGTCCGCCTGCCGGCCGCTGCTGCTGCTGCGGCCACGATGATCGTGCCCGCCCATGCGGCTGGTTCCTCCATGCCGTGGGAGCAGCCGCTTCAGCAGATCCTGGAATCGATCGAGGGACCGGTCGCCAAGATCGTGGCGGTGATCATCATCATCGTCACCGGTCTATCGCTCGCCTTCGGCGACACCTCGGGCGGTTTTCGCCGTCTGATCCAGATCGTGTTCGGACTGTCGATCGCCTTCGCCGCAAGTTCGTTTTTCCTGTCGTTCTTCTCGTTCGGCGGCGGAGCCCTGATCTGATGGAGGAGGATGTCCGCGGCTTCTTTGCGCCGGTCCACCGTGCACTCACCGAACCGATCCTGCTCGGCGGCGCGCCGCGTGCTGTCGCTATTGCCAACGGCACATTGGCGGGCGCGGTCGGGCTCGGCCTCAGGCTCTGGCTCGTCGGCGTTGCGATCTGGGCGGTCGGGCATTTCGCGGCCATGCTCGCGGCGAAGCGCGATGCGCAATTCGTCGACGTGGTTCGCCGGCACCTTCGCTATCCCGCGCATTTCGCCTGCTGAAAAGGCTTTTCCCATGATGAACCTCGCCGAGTACCGCAAGCGCTCGCAAACCCTCGCGGACTATTTGCCCTGGGCCGCATTGGTGGCACCTGGCGTCGTCCTCAACAAGGACGGCTCGTTCCAGCGAACCGCGAGCTTCCGCGGCCCCGATCTCGACAGTGCCACGCCGGCTGAATTGGTCGGCACGACAGCACGTCTTAATAATGCGCTGCGCCGCCTCGGGTCCGGCTGGGCCATCTTCGTCGAAGCTGCTCGGCTTGCTGCGCAACATTATCCGGAAGGTCTTTTCCCTGACAGTGCTTCGGCGTTGCTGGATCTCGAGCGTCGTGAACAGTTCGACGGCGAGACTGACCAGGGACCGGCCCAATGGGGCGATCGACAGACGCACGGTGAACTGTTCGAGAGCAGTTACTTCCTCACCTTCGTCTGGTTGCCCCCGGCCGAGGAAGCATCTCGCATGGAGAGCTGGCTCTATGAGGGTCGCGAAACGAGCGGCGTTGATCCGTGGGAACTCCTGAAGAGTTTTGTCGACCGCTCGGACCGTGTGCTGAACCTGATCGAAGGCTTCGTTCCGGAGGTCGACTGGCTCGACGACAGTCAGACGCTGACCTACCTGCACTCGACGGTCTCGACCAAGCGCCATCGCGTGCGTGTTCCCGAGACGCCGATGCATCTCGACGCGTTGCTGGTCGACCAGCCGCTGGCCGGCGGTCTCGAGCCGCGGCTCGGCGAATTCCATCTGCGCACGCTAACCGTCATTGGATTCCCGACCACGACCTTTCCGGGGGTCCTCGATGAACTCAACCGACTTGCCTTTCCCTACCGCTGGTCGACCCGCGCAATAATGCTCGACAAGGCCGACGCGACCCGCCTGCTGACCAAAATCCGCCGGCAGTGGTTCGCCAAACGAAAATCCGTCGCGGCGATTCTCAAGGAGGTGATGACCAATGAGGCGTCGGTCCTTGTCGACACGGATGCTGCCAACAAGGCCGCCGACGCCGATGCGGCATTGCAGGAACTCGGCTCCGACCAGATCGGCGAGGCATACGTCACCGCGACGGTTACGGTGTGGGATGTGGATCCACGAATTGGAGACGAAAAGCTGCGGCTGGTGGAAAAAATCATCCAGTCCCGCGATTTCACGGCAATCGTCGAGCGTGTCAACGCCGTCGAAGCATGGCTCGGCAGTGTCCCCGGCCACGTCTATGCCAATGTCCGGCAGGCACCACTGTCGACCCTGAATCTCGCGCACATGATGCCTCTCTCGGCGATCTGGGCAGGGCCCGCAATCGACGAGCATTTTCGTGCACCGCCTCTGTTCTTCGCCAGGACGGAAGGCACGACGCCGTTCCGGTTCAGCCTGCATGTCGGCGACGTCGGCCACACCCTTGTCGTCGGCCCCACCGGCGCTGGCAAGTCGGTTCTGCTGGCACTTATGGCGCTGCAGTTTCGCCGCTATCCAAACAATCAGATCTTCGCTTTTGATTTTGGTGGATCGATCCGCGCGGCCGTACTCGCCATGGGCGGCGATTGGCAGAATCTCGGCGGCAACCCGTCGAGCGGGCAGGGGTCGGACGATCCACTTGCGCTGCTCACATTGGCTGACCTGACCGATGACACCGGCGACGTTTCGCTGCAACCTCTGGCCGGGATCCATCATACGCCTGAACGGGCTTGGGCAGCCGATTGGCTCGTCGACATTCTCCAGCGCGAAGGCGTGCCGGTCACGCCGGAGGTGAGGGAATATCTATGGTCGGCATTGACGTCATTGGCCTCCGCGCCGGTACAGGAGCGGACGCTGACCGGCCTGTCGGTTCTGCTGCAATCATCGGCATTGAAGCAGGCGTTGCGACCCTACTGTATCGGCGGCCCCTACGGCCGGTTGCTCGACGCCGAATTCGAGCGTCTGGGGCAAGCATCCGTTCAGACATTCGAGACCGAGGGTCTGATCGGCACGGGTGCTGCTCCGGCTGTGCTTGCCTATCTCTTCCATCGCATCGAGCAGCGGATGGATGGACGGCCAACGCTGCTGATCATCGATGAGGGCTGGCTGGTGCTGGACGATGGCGGCTTTGCCGAACAGCTGCGCGAATGGCTGAAAACGCTTCGCAAGAAGAACGCTTCCGTCATCTTCGCCACGCAATCGCTTTCCGATATCGAGGGCAGCAAAATTGCGCCGGCCATTGTCGAGAGTTGCCCGACGCGGCTCTTCCTGCCGAACGAGCGCGCCATCGAGCCGCAGATCACCGATATCTATCGGCGCTTTGGATTGAACGACCGCCAGATCGAGATCGTCGCCCGGGCGACGCCGAAGCGCGATTATTACTGCCAGTCGCGGCGCGGCAACCGGCTGTTCGAACTCGGGCTCGGTCCGGTCGCGCTCGCCCTTTGCGCCGCATCGTCGAAGAGCGATCAGGCGGCGATCGAGCGGATCGTTGCGGAGAGCGGCCGCGAACATTTCCTTGAGGGCTGGCTTTCCGACCGTGGCCTCTCCTGGGCCGCTGATCTCGTTCCCCACCTCACCAACATCATCCACCAGTCCAAAGAGGAGGTTTCTTCATGAATTCCGTCCGCAACCGTCTCCACGTCCGGCATTTGGCTGCGGCCAGCCTTGTCGCTGTCGGCGTCGTCCTGTCGTGCGACCCTGCGTCTGCACTGATCGTCTTCGATCCCCGAAATTATGCGGAGAACGTGCTCTCGGCTGCCCGCGCGCTGGAGCAGATCCAGAACCAGATCACCTCGCTGCAGAACGAGGCGCAGATGCTGATCAACCAGGCAAAGAACCTCACCTCGCTGCCGACATCGCTGCTTGGCCAGATCGAAGGCAATTTCTCTGAGATGAAGAGCCTGCTCGGCGAGGCCGACAGGCTCGCCTATAGCGTCCAGGAGATCGAGAGCCAATTCAAGTCGTCCTACCAGAATTTCGGTTCGGATCTCTCCAGCCAACAGCTCGTCGATGGTGCGCGCGAACGCTGGCAAACCTCGGTGTCGTCCTTCGAGCATTCGTTGAAGGCTGGAGCTGTCGCCGTCGGCAACATCGAAGGAACCCGGGAACAGACGAGCACGGCCGTCGACGCCAGCCAGTCGGCGGTCGGGATCCTGCAGGCGACGCAAGCAGGCAATCAGCTTCTCGCCGTCCAGGCAAGGCAGGTCGCCGATCTTACCGCGATGATGGCCGCGCAAGGGCGGGCCGCGGCACTTGAGCAGGCGCGCAAAGCGGCGGCGCAGCAGCAAGCGCAAGAGCAGTTCAGCCGCTTCATGGCTGGCAGCAGCTACAGCCCGTCCTCGGTTCGCATGTTCCACGACTGAGGCTCCTCTCAAATGAATCTCAAGATCGCCGCCCGGATGATAGTCGTTCTTGGCCTTTGCGCTGCCATGGCCGCCACCCTCATGGCATTGCGCGGCAACGGCTTGCAGGAGGCGTCCTCCCCGCGCTCCGCACATCCGGGCGGCGAGCCGGCCACGCTCGAGTTGGCGCGATGCCGGGACATCGGTGTTGCCGCGGCTAGAGATCCTGCGTGCCACAGAGCGTGGGCAGAAAACCGCCGCCGCTTCTTCGGCACCGATGCGCCGCCCATGCCGATGCCGGAGCGGTTTGGTCCGTCGACAAATCGCCCGGTGTCGCCATGAACGACACCGGCGTCATCGATCGCTTTCTCGAAACTTTCACCCGCTACATCGATTCCGGCTTCGGCCTCCTTGGTGGCGAGGTCGCCTTCCTCACCTCCACCCTGATCGTCGTCGATATTACGATCGCCGGCCTGTTCTGGGCCTGGGGCGCCGACGAGGACGTGCTTTACCGGCTGGTCAGGAAGACGCTCTACATTGGCTTCTTCGCCTTTATCATAGGCAACTTCAATCGGCTCGCCGGCATCGTCTTCGAGAGCTTTTCGGGACTTGGCCTGAAGGCCGGAGGATCATCGCTTTCCGGTTCCGCACTGCTGCAGCCGGGCCGCGTCGCGCAGGTCGGGATCGATGCCGGCAATCCCATTCTTGAAGCCGCCAGCCAGTTGATGGGCTATGTCTCTTTCTTCGAGAATTTTGTCCAGATCGTCGTGCTGATGGTGGCCTGGGCCATCGTGCTGATCGCCTTCTTTATCCTGGCCGTGCAGATCTTCGTCACGCTGATCGAGTTCAAGCTGACGACGCTTGCCGGCTTCGTGCTGATCCCGTTCGCGCTGTTCAACAGGACGGCTTTCCTGGCAGAGAAAGTGCTCGGCAACATCGTTGCCTCGGGCGTGAAGATTCTTGTGCTTGCCGTCATCGTCGGGATCGGTTCGGGCCTCTTTGGCGAGTTCACCCATGGCTTCGCGGAACAACCCACGATCACCGACGCACTGTCGCTAGTGCTTGGCGCGTTGTCGCTGATGGGTCTTTCGATCTTCGGTCCCGGTATCGCGACGGGATTGGTCTCCGGCGCCCCGCAACTGGGCGCGGGTGCCGCCGTCGGCACCAGCCTTGCAGCAGGCGGCCTAGGTGCTGCGGGCTACATGGGAGCGCGCGCGGGGTTGAGTGGTGCTGCAAGTTTGATCGGGGCCGGAGGCCACATGTCGGCCGCCGCGGCGCGTGGCGGTGCGCATCTGGCGGGAAGTGCATCGGCCGCCTATGGGCTTGCCGCCGCAACGTCAGGACAGAGCGGCGCGGGCGCCGTTGCAGCCGGTCTCGGTGGTGTCGCGCGAGCCGGCGTCGGCTCTGCAGCCCAGCCTGTCAGGCAGGCCATGTCGCGTGCTGCGTCGGCGTTAAGCACCAGTCATCAATCGGGTCGCTCCTCCGCATGGACCGCGACCGGCGGAGAATCAACCGGCAGCATGGGCGAAGCCGCAAACGATTCCTCTTTTGCAAGCCCGTCCTCCGCGGCCACTCCCAGCTCGTCCGCCCGGACGCCCCCGGCATGGGCCGCTCGGATCAAG
This sequence comes from Mesorhizobium sp. ESP6-5, assembly GCF_020164695.1. Lineage (NCBI taxonomy): Bacteria > Pseudomonadati > Pseudomonadota > Alphaproteobacteria > Hyphomicrobiales > Phyllobacteriaceae > Mesorhizobium > Mesorhizobium sp. ESP6-5. The sequence goes on along the minus strand of NZ_JAIUGR010000009.1, from coordinate 188,759 downwards.
CGCGGCCAGGCCATGAGCCATGGCGCCAGCACGGCCGCGCATTCCGTGCGTTCCAGCGATCATGGCGGTGGCTCGATGAATGTTTCTCTCCATCAGGATGATCAGCGATGAACCCCTTCAGACGACCTTCAGTTCGTTATGGCAACACGCCGCAGCCCGAGACGCCGTATCAGCGTGCAGCACAGGCCTGGGACGAGCGCATAGGCTCGGCCCGGGTGCAGGCAAAGAACTGGCGGCTGATGGCCTTCGGTTCGCTCGTGCTCGCCGGTGGCTTCGCCGCGGCACTGGTCTGGCAGTCGGCGCGCGGCTCCGTCGTTCCTTGGGTCGTCCAAGTCGACAAATTTGGCGAGGCGCAGGTGGTCGCCTCGGCCATGGCCGACTTCAAACCGACCGATCCGCAAATCGCATGGCATCTCGCCCGCTTCATCGAACAGGTGAGGAGCATTGCGGACGATCCTGTCATCGTGCGCCAGAACTGGTTGCGCGCCTACGACTACACGACCGATCGCGGTGCCGTGTCTCTCAACGACTACGCCCGGTTGAATGATCCCTTCGCAAAGGTTGGCAAGATTCAGGTGGCGATCGACGTCTCGAGCGTCATCCGTGCCTCGCCTGACTGGTTTCGGGTCGCCTGGACCGAGCGCCGCTACGAGAACGGCAGTATGGCCAGCACAGAACGTTGGACCGCCATCCTTACCATCGTGATCCAGCAACCCCGCGATGCCGAGCGGCTGAAAGCCAATCCGCTCGGTGTCTACGTCAACGCCATAAACTGGTCGAAGGAGCTTTCATGATGCGTGTGGCACCGACACGGAAATCGGCTAGACTAACCGCCCGCAGCACGAGGATGACGCACATGCTTGCCGCGGCGTTGTTATCCGCCACGGCGCTTGCCGGTTGCGCCTCGAAAAAATACATTCCGCCCGAGATCGCCTACGACGATGCCGCGCCTGCCGTCCGCAAAGCCGATCCGCCCGGTCCGGTGAAGGTGGTGGAGGTCCCAAAACCGCTGCCGCTTCCCGGCCAGTTGAAGCCAGTCGGGATCAGTAAGGCGAAGCCTGAGCCGGCCGATCCCAAACAGCGGATCAGCCAGGCCAATGAGGCCGCGCGCATGCAGCCCGTCCGCGGCGGCTTCATTAACGCAATCCAGCTCTATCCCTGGAGCGAGGGTGCGCTCTACCAGATCTATGCCGCGCCCGGCCAGGTAACCGATATAGCTTTGCAGCCGGGTGAGCAGCTTGTCGGCTCCGGACCAGTCGCCGCCGGCGACACGGTGCGCTGGATCATCGGCGATACGCAAAGTGGGGCAGGGGAACTGCTTCAGGTTCACATTCTCGTAAAGCCGACCCGCCCCGATCTCCAGACCAACCTTGTCATCAACAGCGACCGTCGTACCTATCATCTCGAGCTGCGCTCGACCGAGAAAACCTACATGGCCTCGGTCTCCTGGCAATATCCGCAGGACCAGTTGATCGCGCTTCGGCGCCAGAACGCGCAGGCCTCTGCCGCACAGCCGGTCGCCTCCGGTGTCGACATCCAGAAACTCAATTTTCGCTATCGCATCGAGGGTGATGCCGCACCCTGGAGGCCGCTTCGCGCTTTCGACGATGGCGCAAAGGTCTACATCGAATTCCCGTCCGGTATCGGCCAGGGCGAAATGCCGCCGCTGTTTGTCATCGGCCCGTCAGGGGGCTCGGAACTGGTCAACTACCGTGCCCGCCAGAATTACTACGTCGTCGACCGGCTGTTTGCCGCGGCCGAACTGAGGCTGGGCGACAAGACGAGCGAGAAACGCGTCCGCATCGTGCGCACGGATGGAAGAAAGCCACAGCGCAGCGTAGGGCTGTTTCGATGAGCGACACCGCGATTTCATCTAACCCGGATGCCCGGGCGGAACTGCGGCTGCGGCCGGAACCGGCCAGGGTGACGCGCCTGTCGCGCAAGGTCCTCATCGGCCTCGGCGGCGTCGCCAGCGTTGCCACCCTCGGAACGCTCATCTGGGCGCTAGACACCAGACGTGTCCACGAGCAAGCATCCGAACTTTTCAACACGGAAAACCGTGCGACCGCTGACGGGCTCCAGACACTGCCGAAGGACTATGCTGGTGTTCCCAAGCTGGGGCCGGCGTTGCCTGGCGATCTCGGCCGGCCGATCCTGCGCGCGCAAGAGCGCGGAGAGCCGGTGCCGGACATCGGCGCACCGCGTGCGGATCCAGAAGAACAACGCCGCCGGGCTGAGATCGAAGCCGCCCGCGTGGCAAAATTGTTCACCGACGCCAACGCCTCGGCAAATCCCGCCAGACGTGGCGTCGGTCCCGCAGACGCCGTCGTCGACACCATGTCCGGCATGGCCCTGGAACCACCGGCGCTCGGTCCAGGCACCGATCAAAATATGCAGGACCGCAAAACTGCATTCATCAACGCAGCACCGGACCGTCGTACGGTAAGCTCCGACCATCTCATGAAAAAAGCCTCGCCTTACGTCGTTCAGGCGGGCACGGTGATCCCAGCGGCCCTGATCACCGGTATCCGCTCCGACCTGCCTGGTCAAACCACTGCTCAGGTCACCGAGAATGTCTATGACAGCCCAACCGGGACGTACCTGCTGATACCGCAAGGTTCGAGGCTGATTGGGCAGTATGACAGCCAGGTTGCTTTCGGCCAGTCACGCGTGATGTTGGTCTGGACTCGGCTCATCCTGCCCGATGGCAGCTCCATTGTTATGGAGCGCCAGCAGGGAGCGGACCCGTCTGGGTTTGCCGGCCTTGAGGACGATGTAGACCATCACTGGGGCCAGATGTTTCGGGCCGCAGCACTCTCGACCCTCCTCGGTATTGGGACGTCGCTTGGCTCAAGCGACAATGAAAGCGACGTCGCCAAGGCCATTCGTGAAAGCGCTCAGGATTCCGCAACGAACATCGGTCAGCAGATCGTGCGCCATCAGCTTAACGTCCAGCCGACGCTAACTGTGCGACCTGGTTTTCCAGTTCGTGTCCTCGTCAATCGTGACCTTGTGCTGGGGCCGTACGGTGCCGAGAAGGGGCCTGCATGACCAAGCTGAAGCTCTCCGGCATTGTCGATGACCGGCCAGTCAAAGTGACCGTCGAACTGCCGGCGTCCGTTCACCGGGATCTTGTCGCCTATGCAGAGGTGCTTGGCCGCCAAACGGGGCAGGCCGTTGCCGACCCGGCCAAACTCATCGCGCCTATGCTTGCACGGTTTATGCTAACGGACAGGGCATTCAGTCGAGCCCGGCGCGACAGCAAGTCAGCGTGACTGTTCAGGGCCACGCTTTGCCTTCACCAAGCGGAGCTCGACGTCCGGGCGCTCCCGAATAAAGTCGACAACCACGTCCAGGAACTCCGTCACCTGCATCAGGGCGTCGGGTCCGGACGTCAGGTTTCCGACAGCTTGTGCCTTTCTGTTTGGCTGCGCTATTGCGAGCGTGTCGTCGAGGTCTGAAAGGACACGACTGAGATTGCGCAGGAGTTTCGCCCCGAGCCTGGTTGGACGAACACCTGTCGAATGGCGTTCGAAAAGCGTTACCCCAAGCGAGTCCTCAAGGTCACGGATGCGTCGACTGAGCGCGGAATGGTGCATTCTTATTCGTCGAGAGGCGCCGAGGAAGCTGCCTTCCTCGGCGACAATAAGGGCACAGTCGAGCGAAACGAGTTGGATCCGCCGGCGCGGTGCGCTTGTGTGACTTAGTGACAAATCACGGCTCTATGGCTGAGCAAGGAGGAGTGGTACTTCCTATTCGGCAGGAGCAGTGAGCCGCATTGTGCGACCGCCATCGCCTATACCGAGAGCGCACTCGCCTTGCGGGTCTCATGCAATCGTCTTAGCGTCCGCTCATCAAACCGCGCGGTCACTGCAACCGTCTCTTCGCCCCCGATAAATTGAGGGACCCCGAGCGGCGTTACCCTGAAATGCAATTGCACGAGCCGCAGCAGCCAGAGCGGATTCATCTCAATGATGATTGTGTCGACCCCGCTGCGAAGGCCCCACTCGACGATGCCGCACAGAAGTGCGTTAGCGACCGGGCTGAGCATTCTGCCGCGCTCGCGATGCCCGGCCGCGACGCAGTAGCGCGTCCATTCCCAGATGTGAGGTCCAGCAGGCGGCTCGCCATCGCAGAGGTTCCGCAGAACTTCGGTGAGAAGGTGTGGCCTTGTCGATGGGAGCATCCGCTGATAGCCGATAACCCGGCCATCCGCGATGAAAAGCATGTGGACAGCGTGCTCGTCGTCAAAGCGGTCCCTTTCGCGACCGTCTTCGCGCGCAAGTTCGATCCAGTTCTTTTCTTGAACGAAAACCTGGTGGCGGAGCTGGAAAGCTTGATCCAATTCCGCGCCATAGAGATCGGCATTCTGATTTGTCACGATATGCAGCATTAGGGTTGTCCTCCGTTTTGAGTCCAACCCCAAGGTGCTCTTTACAAAAACAGCGACGTATCACGCGATCCCGTGAGCTGCTCAACTGATCAGGCCGAGGCGCAAGGCTTCCGCCACCGCGTGAATAGTGCTCGAAACGCTCAGCCGCTCCCGGACAGAACGCAGATGGCTGTCTGCCGTGTTGCTGCTGATGTTCAGGCGTTGAGCGATCTCATCGACAGTCAGGCCTTCCGACGCCCACCGAAGAACGTCCCGCTGCCTGGGCGAAAGGTGGACAGACTTACGACACAGTTCTCCACCGACGAGGGCTGAGGCGCAACCAAATGCGTAGGCCATAACGAACTGGAGAGCCAACCTGTCACAAGGGTCGGAATCCAGTTTCTCCCCGGCAATCGAAAACCCAACTGGATTTCGTTCGAGGGTCGAGAAAGCTATCGTAAGTCCCTGATCCAGGCCGAACTCCTTAGCCTCATCCATGATGCGGCGGCCAGACGGGCAGACCTTGCACAGGTCCCCAACCTCGCTCCAGTGAAACGGCGCGCTGGCCTGTCTGACAAGCTGGATCGTCGGGTCCCGGGCAAGATAGCCGTTCGAGAAATAGCGCGCGGTCCACTCCTCGGGCCAGGCCGCCAACACCACATGCGCGAGCTGTTCACGTCCAGACACGAAGGGCGGTGGAATGACGCCGGCAAGCAGGTTCGTGGCGCCAAACCGTCCAACGTAGCCCAACAACAAACTGCAGATGCCCTTGGGACTGCTGCATTTGCGTATCTCGTCGATTGTTACGCAGGTTTCGCTCAGTCTTCGGCGCCAGCTGCCAGAAGCTATTTCCGACCTTGATGAACTGGCTTTTCTGGTCACTGCTTTTCACACGGGCTATAAACGGGCTCAGCAGTCCAGGATGGTTCCGGCGCAGGGCAGATCGACAGTCCCTGGCGCGAGGTCAGCCATCTGCAGTCGGGGCTGGTACATCCGCTTGCCCGTCCCGGACGCCCTTGGCCTGGGCCTCAAGACCAAGGATGAGGGTTTCGATCAGGAAGTTGTAGCCGTCCGCAAGGGGTGCGATATCGCCACTCTTCCAGCGCATCACAAACGATCGGTTGTACATTTGCGGCAGGTGTCGCTTGACCAGCGGAAAGCGCGTTTCGTCGAGCGCATCGAGACCCGCGTTGAAGGCCCCGACCCATTCCGAGTCCTCCGTGGCGCCATCGGCGGCCAGTTCCATCGTGATGTAGCCTTCAAGCGCACCGACCACAGAGTTGAAGGCGTTGATCAGTGTTTGATCTTGGAACCCGGCCTGCGTCAACGCCTTGAGGATGATTTCAACCCAAGGAGCGTTGGGGGCGCCGTTTGAGCGAATATGCGGACCGAGCAGCGGCGCGGCGCGGGGATGCTCGTGGACGCGCGCACGAAAGCGCTGAAACAGAAGCCGGATCGTATCGCGCCAGTCACTTGGAAGGTCGGTCGGCGTCATCAGGGTGGCAATCAGCGCACCCGAGATTTCGGCGAGCAAATCCGACTTGGCGCCGCCGATATGCCAGTAGAGGGCGGCCGGATAGACGTTGATGCGACGGGCGAGGGCACGAACCGAAAAACCCGCTATGCCTTCATCGTCGATCAGCGCGATTGCTGCCTCGATCACGCGCTCCCGGGTCAGGCCGATGGCTGCCGCACGCCCCACGGAGCGCTTCTCCGACACAGCCTTTTTCGTCAATGCACCCACCGTTTTCCCCTAGGCAAGCGCCAGGGTGCGAGCAAGCTCCTGCGCAAATCTCTCATTGTCCTCTGCTTTTCCGACACTGACCCTGAGGTGGTCGGTGTAGCCCGGCTCCATCCATGGTTTGACGATTATGCCCTTTTGGAGCAAGGCGCCAGCCACGCGCGCAGCATCCGTTTCCAGATCGAGGAACAGGAAGTTCGCCTGGGAGGGAACAACCCGAACGCCAAGACCTCGTAGACGCTCGGCAAGACTGGCGCGGCCGCGGCGCATCTCTGCAGTGGTCTCTTGCATCCAGTCGCTATCCTGGAGCGCGGCAGCGGCAGCAATCTGCGCCGCGGCGTTGACGTTGAAGGGCGTCAGACACGCGCGCATGGCCCGGGCGATGCAACGATCCGATGAGACCCCGTAACCCACGCGCAGACCCGCAAGGCCGTACGCCTTCGAGAATGTGCGCAGCACTACCCAGGACACCCCCTGGCGCTCAATCAGAAACTTCAGACCGTCGGGGTAACCAGGGCCGACCATTTCGAAGTAAGCTTCGTCCAGGACGAACAACGTCCCGGGCGGGACCGCGTCAACCAGGCGGGCGAGTTCCCGCCGCGCAAGCGCCGCTCCGACCGGATTGGAGGGCGAGGAGATGAAAACGATTTTTGGGCCCAGTGCCAATTTCTGCGCCAATGCGTCGACGTCATAGTCAAACTCTTTGGTCATTGGCACCTTGACCAGCTGAGCGCCCGCCGCCATCGGCTCGATCTCGTGCAAGCCAAAGCAGGGCGAAATGGTCAGAACAGTGTCCCCTTTTCGCAGATAAGCCCGGCAAAGTGCCGAAATCAGATCCTCCGATCCATTGCCGCACACGATCCGGTCGGGGACGATTCCGAGCTTCTCCGAAAGCGCTTGCCGCAGTGCGCCGCACGCCGGGTCGCTGTAGCGGGATGGCACCAAGGACCCGAGTGCCTCGCTGACCCGCGGTGACGCACCATAGGGATTTTCGTTGCTGGCCAGTGCAGCGATGACATTCCGCCCACTGATCCGCCTCGCGGCAGCAACGGTGATTCCAGCATTGTATGTCGGCAGTGCCGCCACTTCCTCACGCGGCGCGAGGGCGTTCTCGGGATCTGTCTGCATTGTCCTACCTTTCTTGATCTCGGCCAAATCTCGGGAACCGGCCGTCGCGATGCTGCGCCCACGGCGAGCAAAAAAGCACCATTGACACCGGAAAAGTATATACATAATGTTTTTATTGTCCACCGAACAATAAACCACACAGCGGCGGACGAGGGTTCTCCAGGCCGTTTGTCGGCTCAGGATCACCTGGAGTGAGGAGCTCCGGCAAAAAAGGGAACAGTTCACATGATGATGGAAAAGATTGCCTCTCGTCCCCGGCACTGGCTCACAAGTACGGCCCTGTCAGTGCTGCTCATCAGTGCCGCGCCGGCGTTTGCAGTTACGCCCGCCGACACGCTGGTCGAAGGCTTCGCCATCGACGACATAATCACCATGGACCCGGCGGAAGCGTTCGAGCTGTCGACCGGCGAGGTGAGCGCAAACATCTACGACCTTCTGGTGCGGTTCGACCGTACCGACACCTCGAAGGTCAAAGGGGATCTTGCCGCGAGCTGGAGCATCTCGCAGGACGGTCTAACCTACACATTCAAATTGACGCCCGGCCTGAAATTCGCCTCGGGGCACCCACTCACAGCTCATGACGTCGCTTGGTCTTTTGAGCGCCTCATCAAGCTCGACAAGAGCCCTGCCTTTATCATTGGCCAGCTGGGCTTGACCGGCGACAATGTGACCGAGAAGGCGAAAGCCCTGGACGATACCACCTTCCAGTTCACCGTCGATAAAGCCTACGCACCGAGCTTCGTGCTGAACTGCCTGTCGACGACCGAGGCTGCGGTGGTGGACAGGGAATTGGTGGTGGAGCACGCCAAGACTGTGACACCTTCCGATGACTACAAATACGACAATGACTTCGGCAATGACTGGCTGAAGATGCATACGGCCGGATCGGGACCGTTCAAGCTACGCGAATGGCGCGCAAACGAAGCCGTCGTCCTGGATCGCAACGACAACTATAATGGCGAAAAGGGCAAGCTTGCCCGCGTCATCTATCGCCACATGAGGGAAAGTTCCGCCCAGCGCCTCGCGTTGGAGGCAGGCGACATCGACGTGGCTCGTAACCTCGAGCCGAACGACCTTCAGGCCGTTGAAAAGAACCCGGCCATCAAAGTTACCAGCGCCGGCAAGAACACGATTTATTACATCAGTCTCAATCAGAAGAACGAGAACCTGGCCAAGCCCGAGGTTCGCCAAGCCCTCAAATATCTCATTGACTACGATGCCATTGGGGCAACCCTGATCAAGGGCATAGGGCAGATCCACCAGACCTTCCTGCCCAAGGGAATGATGGGCGAGCTCGATGAGAGCCCTTTCAAGCTGGACGTCGCCAAGGCCAAGGAACTTCTCGAAAGGGCAGGGCTGACAGACGGCTTCAGTGTGACCATGGATGTCCGCAACAGCCAGCCGGTGACGGGCATCGCCGAATCCATTCAGCAGACCGCGGCCGAGGCCGGCATCAAGATCGAGATCATTCCTGGCGACGACAAACAAACGGTGACCAAGTACCGCGCCCGCAACCACGACATCTATATCGGCGAGTGGGGCGGGGACTATTTCGATCCCAACTCCAACGCACAGACATTCGCGTCCAATTCCGACAATTCGGACGAGGGCAAAAACAAGACACTCGCCTGGCGCAATGCATGGGCGGTTCCGGAGCTCTCCAAGGAGACGGAAGCCGCTCTGCTTGAGAAGGACACTGCCAGGCGCGCGCAAATGTACCGGCATCTCCAGCAGGAGGTTCTCGACGCCGGTCCTTTCGCCATCATTTACCAAAAGACCGAAGTGGCGGGACTGCGCGACAGCGTCAAAGGCTTCGAACTCGGGCCAAGCTTCGACACCAATTTCTTGAGCACCATCACAAAGGAATAGCCGGTGGAACCGTCGAGCTTAACCGCTGCTGGAATGCCGGCCGCGAGGAGCCGCGGTGCAGAACGTGCCATTGCGCTTCTAGCATCCGTCGCCTCGTTTCTCGCCATCGCGGCGATCACCTATCTTGGCCTCCTCGCTGTGACGTTTTTTATTGGCAGGGTCATACCCATTGATCCTGTGCTGGCCGTGCTTGGCGATCGGGCACCAGCCAGTGTCGTCGAGCGTACCCGGCGCGAGATGGGTCTCGACCTGCCGTTGCTGGAACAGTTCTACATCTACATCAAGGGAATCCTGAGTGGTGATTTCGGCAGATCGGTGCTGACCACAAACCCGGTGATGGTCGACATCCGCCGCGTCTTCCCGGCTACCGTCGAACTGGCAACGGTGGGTACCCTGATCGGTTCGTTCATCGGCGTGCCGCTCGGCGTCTTGGCGGCTGTCCGGCGTGGCAGCCTTTTCGATCAGATCGTTCGCGCCATAGCTTTGGTCGGCTATTCAGTCCCCATCTTCTGGCTGGCGCTTCTTTGCCTGCTGCTGTTTTACGCCAAACTGCACTGGGTGGCATTCCCCGGCCGCATCGACATCACATACGAGTACAGCTTCGAGCCGCTTACCGGCTTTTACCTGATCGATGCGGCTTGGCAGGGACAGTGGGATGTCTTCCGGGACGTCTTTCGCCACCTCATCCTTCCGGCAGCGCTGCTCGGTTACTTTTCGATGGCCTACATCAGCGCCATGACGCGCTCTTTCATGCTGAACGAGCTGTCCCGAGAATATGTGGTCGCGGCGCGGGCGAAGGGCCTCTCCGAAACACGCATCATATGGAGGCACGCACTGCGCAACGCCGCGGTGCCGATGGTGACCGTCATCGCGCTTTCCTACGCCGGACTGCTTGAGGGCTCGGTGCTGACGGAGACTGTGTTCTCGTGGCCAGGTATCGGCCTCTACATCACCAACTCGCTGCAGAATGCGGACATGAACGCAGTGCTTGGCGGCACGGTCATCATCGGCTCGGTGTTCATCGCGATCAACTTGTTTGCGGACCTGCTCTATCGGGTCCTCGATCCAAGGACGAAACCGCAGTGACCTGGCTGTCTGCTTTGGCGCTAGGCAGCTGCCCCGCGCCGGACTGTGAGAGGCTCCTTAACGCCATTCCTTGGAACGATCCCCCATGAGCTCGTTAGAACAAACAACTCTGTCATATCGCCACTGGCTGCTTTCGGAGCACCCTTCGTCACGCTCGCAGGCCCGCCTCGGTCGCGCCTATACGATGTGGCGACGTCTGGTTGCAAACAGGCTGGCAATGGTCGGGGCCTTCATTGTCGTGGCCCTCCTGTTCACCGCCGTCTTCTCCTACCAGCTCGCGCCCTACTCGCCGCTCGTCGGTGACTTGAAAAACGCCCGGCTGCTGACGCCGAACGCCGAGCATTGGTTTGGCACCGACGATCTGGGTCGCGACATATTTTCCCGCATCATCCATGGTTCGCGGCTGACGCTTTTCGTGGTTGTGCTGGTCGCCATTATTGCAGCACCGATAGGCCTCGTGGTTGGCACGACGGCCGGTTATGCCGGCGGCTGGGTAGATGCAGTGCTGATGCGTATTACTGATATCTTCCTTGCGTTCCCAAAACTGATCCTGGCGCTGGCCCTCGTCGCCGCTCTTGGCCCCGGCATCGAGAACGCCGTGCTGGCCATCGCTATCACCTCCTGGCCGCCTTATGCGCGCATTGCGCGCGCCGAGACGCTGACCGTGCGCAACTCAGACTACATTAAAGCCGTGCAACTCATGGGCGCCTCGCCCCTGCGCATCGTGCTTCGACATATCATGCCGCTGTGCACCTCATCGCTGATCGTCCGGGTGACACTCGACATGGCCGGCATCATCCTGACTGCGGCCGGCCTGGGCTTCGTTGGCTTGGGTGCGCAACCGCCGCTGCCGGAATGGGGCGCGATGATTGCCTCTGGCCGCCGTTTCATCCTCGACCAGTGGTGGGTCGCGGCCGCGCCAGGCGTTGCCATCCTGATTGTCAGCCTCGGCTTCAACCTTCTCGGTGAGGGGCTTCGCGATGCACTCGATCCGCAGGGCAACGACCAATGAACATGAGGCCCGCCAACATGAGTGCAGCGAGCGGTGATCTGCTCCAAGTAAAAGATCTGCGCGTCACCTTTCCGACCCGCACCGGCATGATCGAGGCGGTACGCGGCGTCTCCTTTTCGCTCGGCCGCGAGCGGCTGGGTATCGTCGGCGAGAGCGGCTCGGGAAAATCGCAGACTGGCCGCGCCCTCATGGGGCTGACGCCGCCCCAGGCGCAGGTGTCCGCCACAAAACTTACCTTCGACGGGCTCGATCTGCTCACACTGCCGCCGCGCAAACGGCGGAGCTTGCGAGGAAAGCGCCTGGCCATGATCCCGCAGGACCCAAAATATTCGCTCGATCCGGTGATGAGCATCGGCCGCCAGATCATGGAGACGCTGCGCACCCACGAAAAGGTGGGCAAGGCCGAGGCGCGCGAGCGCGCGCTGGCCATGCTCGAGGCGGTGCAGATCCGCGATTCCAAACGCGTCTTCGACCTGCATCCGCACGAAGTGTCGGGCGGCATGGGCCAGCGCGCCATGATCGCCATGATGCTGATCGCCGGACCGGAAATGATGATCGCCGACGAGCCGACCTCGGCGCTCGACGTCACCGTGCAGCTCGACGTGCTCGGCATCCTCGACAGGCTGGTCGCGGAGCGCGGCATGGCCCTGATCTTCATTTCGCACGATCTGCGCCTGGTTTCCTCCTTCTGCGACCGCGTCATCGTCATGTATGCCGGCAAGGTCGTCGAGCAGCTCAAGGCGTCGGAATTGAGCCAGGCCCAGCATCCCTACACGCGGGGGCTGCTCAACTGCATGCCAAAAATCGGCGCCGACCGTCACCCGCTGCCGGTGCTCGACCGCAAGCCGGAGTGGGCGCAATGACCGCAGCCATCGCCATTTCCGGCCTGGAGGTCACCTTCAAGAGGTTTCGTGCGTTAAAAGGCGTGAGCCTTGTCGTGCAGCCCGGCGGATCATTCGGCCTTGTCGGCGAATCTGGGTCTGGCAAGTCGACGCTGCTGAGGGCTATCGCTGGGCTGGCGCCGATCACATCCGGAACTGCGCTGGTCCAAGGCCGGCCGCTTGGCCACCACCGCGACATTGCATTTTATCGGCAGGTGCAGATGGTCTTCCAGGATCCTTACGGCTCGCTGCACCCGCGCCAGACCGTCGACCGCCTGCTGCAGGAGCCGCTCGCAATCCATGGCATCGGCGATGGCGAGAAGCGGATCCGGCGAGCGCTAGACGAAGTCGGACTGGGCTCTGGCTTTCGTTTCCGCTACGCGCATCAGCTGTCCGGCGGCCAACGCCAGCGCTTGGCAATAGCGCGCGCCCTTATCCTCGAACCATCAATCCTGCTGCTCGACGAGCCGACCTCGGCACTCGACGCCTCCGTGCAGGCCGAAGTGCTGAATCTCCTGCAAGACGTGCGGCAGCAGCGCAAGCTCACTTTCCTGATGGTCAGCCATGATCTCGGTGTGATCCACCACATGTGTGAACGGCTGATGGTGATGCAGAACGGCGAGAGCGTCGAAGAAGTCGCAGCTGAAGACCTCGTGGCCGGCCAGGTGCGCCAGGAATACACGCTCAATCTGCTTCGGGCCAGCAAAGGTTTCGAGCGCAGCCCGAAAGGCCTTTTGGACTGAGGCGCTCCGAGCCGAAATAGATCAATTCCATAACCAATTAGGTGGGAGATGATGAGACAGGGCCAGATCCTTGAAGGCCAAATTCTTGGCTGGATGAGTGCTTTACTGTTCGAAGTGCCGCTCGTTCACGCGACGGACGCCGTATCTCTCAGGGATTACGATCCCTCTCAAAACGTAAGTATTTGTGCTACAATGGGGGAGGGGTTTGTTCAGCTCCCGCAAAGCCCCACCTGCGTTAGGATCAGCGGATCCGTCGAGTACGAAATTACAGCCGGCGCCGACCCTTCCTCTGGTGAGCGCCGAAAAACTTGGGGCCAATCTACCAGCGCTACCCTGTACGGTGATGTCCGGACCCAAACTGAACAGGGGATGCTGCGCGCACATTTCGAATTGGAATCCAACATCGTTGATGGCGTCAATGAAGGCGTCACCTTTTCTGAGGGGGTGATTGGCCTGGGTGGTATCCAAGTCGGCGCCTCCAGCTCGCAATTTGATAGCTGGCTGGATTCGGCCGGCAATGTTCTAAACGACGATGTCATCCCCTACGCTGGCGGCAAGACAAATCAGCTGAATTACACGGCCAGCCTCGGGAGTGGGATTTCCGCGATGCTTGGCGCCGAGCAAGGGGACGAAGGCGACGATGAAAAGGGCGATCAAGGGCATGCAATCGACAGCTATATGCCTCACCTCGTCGGCGGGCTGAAGCTCGAACGGAACTGGGGGGCGATTGGCACGGTCATCGGCTACGACTCCGTGGTTGAAGAAGTCGCGGCAAAGGCGCGGCTGGACCTCAAGCTTGGCGACACCTTCTCAGTCTTCGCCATGGGTGGTTATCAATCGAACCCTGGAGCCCCGAATTACTTTGGAGCGTGGAACGGGACTTACGCGGCCTGGGGCGGCCTTTCTGTATTCCTGTTGCCAAAGCTCACCCTCAATGGCCAAGCGGGCTATGAAGATGCCGGCACCTACGCCTTGGCGTTCAACTTTGACTACGAGATCGCTCCAGGGTTCACCGTAACGCCCGAACTCGATTACACCGTCTTCGGCAGCGACCCCTCCAAGCCCAGCGACGCGCTGGGCGGCATGATCAGCATTCAGCGTGATTTCTGACGGGAACATGTCGCCAAGCGATTGCACCACTGACGCCACTGATGCGCGGACCGGCCATCAGAAAAATCAATCTGCCAGACACTTCAAGACAAGGAGAATGATCATGACCTCAACCCGGCGTTCGCTGCTTAAGATGGGACTGGCGGGCTTGCTTGTGCCGCAGGCGAGGGTTGTTTTGGCGGATCAAAAGCCAAACCAGACCTTCGAGACCTGGCGCCGCAACTTCGAAACCGGAGTTCCGGCACGCATGGCCGTGGCCAAGGTGTCAGGAGCCGCCGTGGGGATAATTTCGAAAAATGGCTCAACCAGCTATTCGGCCGGCTTTGGCTTTGCCGACATTCAACAGCAACGAAAATTCACTGCAGACACTCCAACGCATCTGGCATCGGTCAGTAAGTTGTTTACGGCCTCCGCCCTAGTCCAGCTGTTTGAGCGCAAGGGCCTCGACCTGCATCGAGACGTGAACGAGTTCATCGACTTTACCGTTATAAATCCCCACCACCCCAACATCCCGATGACGCCGCATCAACTCATCACCCACACGTCCAGCATCTCTGATGACGGATATGGAGACTACTCCGTCGTGGGAGATCCAACGCAAAGCCTGGCTGACTTCCTTCGCGACTATCTTGTGAAGGGTGGGGACACCTATTCGCCCAGGAAATCGTACTACAAGGCAAAACCTGGCAGGAAGTGGTCCTATTCCAACGTTGCCGTTGCCCTGGCAGGTTACGTCGTTGAGTGTCTCAGCAAACAGGGCTTCTCCTCTTATGTGGAGAAGCAAATATTCGAACCGCTCGGCATTCGCAACGCGCATTGGCATCTGAAACAATTTGCGCCGGACGTGATTTCGACACCTTACAGGTTCGAAAAGGGGGCTTTTGTTCCACTGCCTCAGGAAGGATATCCCGATGTCCCTGCAGGCATGTTGCGCTGTTCGGTCAGCGACCTTGCAAAGATGCTGCGTGCAATGCTCGGGGGTGAAACGGCCAGTCAGGCAATCCTATCGCCTGCCGCCGTCACCGCCATGCTGCGCGACCAGATCGACCCAGCGATCGTTCATTACCAGGGGCTTGGCTGGATCGAGGAGGAAATCAACGGGACACCCTTTGTTGGGCACTCCGGCAGCGATTTCGGCGCTTCCAACATGGTTATCCTGACGAAGGACCATCGCCATGCAGTCGCTGTGCTGATGAACATCGATGGAACGGAAAAGACTGACACGTTCAGGAGTTCGGTAATTGAAGATCTGCTCGCCGGCGCAGACCTCGCAACGTGAATTGGTCCAGAGGGAGACTTACTCCGAATAGCGGAGATTCATGCCTCTAGCAGGAAGAGCAAATGACGCATTGTGTTTTGACGGCCGAATTCACCCACGAAACTAACACCTTCAACGTGATCAAGACGGACTATGAAGCCTTTCGGAGCAGTCGCATCCTGGAAGGCAATGACGCCATTTCGGCTCGCGGCGATGCCAATACCGAATTGGCCGGATTTCTGGATGTTGCGCGCAAATACCAGTGGGATCTGGTGCATACGATCAGTGCCGATGCCGAACCTGCTGGTCCGGTCACGCGTGACGCGTTTGACCGCATCACCGATAAGATACTGGCTAAGGCGGCGGCTTTGGGCGACAAGCTTGATGGCATTTTGCTTGGCGTGCATGGCGCCATGGTGACCGATTTTTCTTCAGATGGCGAAGGTGAATTGCTTGAGCGTTTACGTCGAGTGCTGAAGCGTCGCATACCGATCGCCGTCACGTTGGACCCGCATGCCAACGTTACCGCCAGCATGTGTGAAAACGCGGACGTCCTGATTTCTTTCAAAACTTATCCACATGTCGATATTCGCGAAACCGCTCGCCATGCCGCCGAGTTGCTGCACAAGGCAATTCAAGGTTCCATCAGACCCAAGACTCTTTTGGTGCGAAGGCCAATGCTGGAGGAGGCAAATGCCGGCCGCACGGATATCGGGCCAATGATTGATTGGATAGAAGAAGCAAGGGAGCATGAAAGGAGTGCCGGTGCACTCGCGGTCAGCATCAATGGGGCCTTTCCAGGTGCCGATGTGAAGGAAGTCGGCCCCACCGTGGTGATGACCTATGACGGCGAGCCCGACAGACACATAGCTTTTGCGGAGCGCATCGCCGACAAAATCTGGGACAATCGCGAGAATGTCCTCAACAAGTTCTACACGCCTAAAGAGTCGGCCGAGATTGCTCGCTGCTACATGGGTGAACGGCCGCTCATCATCGCTGACTACGCCGATAATCCGGGTGCCGGCGCGTATGGCGACGCCACCGCGCTTCTCGATGCGCTCTTGAAGGCGCGCGTCCAGAATGCGTGTTTTGGCCCAATGGTTGATGCCGGGACAGTTAACCAGCTATCAAATGCGAAGATCGGTGATACCGTTTCCGTTTCCCTGGGCGGCAAGATGGACCCGCGCTTTGGCGGACCACCATTGCAGGTTGAGGCTAAGCTTTTGCGTCTAAGCGACGGAAAGCTTGTAGGCACCGGGCCGCAGTTGGGCGGGCTCCAATTCAGTTTTGGTCCCACGGCCGTCATCTCGGTCGGTGGAGTGAAGGTGCTCGTCATCACTGAGCGCTCGCAGTTGCTGGATCAGGAGCAATTCCGAGCCTTTAGCATAGAGCCGACGGCACACGACGTCATCGTTGTGAAATCCCAACAGCATTTCCGCGCGGACTTTGAATCTATCGCTGGAGAGATCATCATCTGCGATTGCGGTGCCCTGTCGACGATGGACTACGTCAAAATGCCGTTCAGGAACGTGCCGCGGCCGATTTACCCGCTCGACAAATTCTAGTGCGACGATCCCGACCGCCGGTACTATGTTAGGCGTGCTCGCGTCGTGCGCGGCGTAGCTAGCAGAAGGCTGGTTTCGCTCCCGGTTATGCCGCCAATCAGGCGGATGCGGCGCAGCACCGCATCGAAATCAGTCAGCGAGGCGGTTCCAAGTTCCACAACCAGATCCCAGCGGCCGTTGGTGGTATGGATAGTCGACACTTCGGGAAACCCGCCCAGTGCCCTGACGACGCGGTCGGCGGCATGACCCTCAATTTCAATAAGCATGATGCCCCGAATGCGTTGATCGACGGCGTCCGCGCGCAGCACCACCGTGTAGCCGATGATGTCGCCGGATCGTTCCAGCCGCTCCATGCGCGTCCTGACCGTGGCGCGCGAGACGCCGAGATCGACGGCAAGATCAGACACGCTGCGCCTGGCGTCATGCCGAAGCAGGGTCACAAGGCGTTCATCGAGAGCGTCCATTGAGGTACCATTTTGATCAATTTCGCTGCCATTACGATAAACAATGCTTTTCGGATTGCCAATTCACCTGCTTCATACCGCCGGCTCACCGTGATCTCATCCCGGCCATTCGAAACTTGGTCGTCGGGAAAACAATGCGTTGCAAAATCGTCGGGGCGCCAGTGCAAGATGGCGCTGGCAGGATGGGATGCGAGATGGGGCCGAGCGCGCTCAGGACCGCCGGGCTGGCCGAGGTGCTGGCCGGCCTTGGCCATATCGTCGAGGATCTGAGCGCCGTCCAGCCGCTTCCGGCAAAGCGCGTCGTGCATGGCAATCTGGCCCTGAAGGCCCTGCCCGAAATATCGGCCTGGACATCTGCCATCGCCGAAGCCGCCTATGCCGCAAGCGAGGACGCCATGCCGATCTTTCTGGGTGGCGATCATTCGATCTCGGCCGGGACCATCGCAGGCCTCGCGCGCCGCGCCGCCGAAACCGGACGTCATCTGTTCGTATTGTGGCTCGACGCGCATCCAGACTTCCACACGCTCGACACCACCGCCAGCGGCAATCTGCATGGTGTTCCGCTTGCTTACGCCAGTGGTCAGCCCGGCTTTGGGGGCTATTTTCCGGAGCTGCCGGCAGCGGTCGATCCCAAGCGTATCTGCACCATGGGCCTGCGCAGTGTCGACCCGGCTGAGCGAACGGCGCTCAATGAGGCCGGAGTAACCGTGCACGACATGCGCGCCATCGACGAGCATGGCATCGCTCCGCTGCTGCGCGCTTTCCTGGCGCGCGTGTCGGCGGAAGACGGCCTGCTGCATGTCAGCCTTGATGTCGACTTCCTCGACCCGTCGATCGCTCCGGCAGTCGGCACCACCGTTCCTGGCGGCGCGACTTTCCGCGAGGCACATCTGATAATGGAGATGCTGTCCGATAGCGGCCTCGTCTCAAGCCTGGACCTTGTCGAGCTCAATCCCTTTCTGGACGAGCGTGGCCGCACCGCGACGCTGCTGGTCGACCTGACGGCCAGCCTGATGGGCCGCCGCATCATGGACCGCCCCACCCGCAGTCATTCCGGGAGCTTTTAATCATGAACACGATGAAGCTGAACGTCGTCCCCTTCGTCAGTGTCGACCGCATGATGAAGCTGGTGATCGCCATCGGTGTCGAGCGCTTCCTGACCGAGCTCGCCAGCTACATCGAGGAAGATTTCCGTCGCTGGGAACTGTTCGACAAGACGCCTCGCATCGCCTCGCATAGCCATGACGGCGTCATCGAGCTGATGCCGACAAGCGATGGGCGCCTCTACGGCTTCAAATATGTCAACGGCCATCCGAAGAACATGCGCCAGGGCC
Source organism: Mesorhizobium sp. ESP6-5 (assembly GCF_020164695.1). Lineage (NCBI taxonomy): Bacteria > Pseudomonadati > Pseudomonadota > Alphaproteobacteria > Hyphomicrobiales > Phyllobacteriaceae > Mesorhizobium > Mesorhizobium sp. ESP6-5. Next base: position 170,196 of record NZ_JAIUGR010000009.1, on the reverse strand, counting down.
TGCAGACGGTGACGGCCTTCGGCGTGCTCGCCGATGTCGGCAACGGCTACCCGATGCTGCTCACCGAGATGACCATCCTGACCGCGCTTCGCACCGCTGCCACGTCCGCGGTCGCCGCGAAGTATCTGGCGCCGAGCGGCGCGCGCACCATGGCCATCATCGGCAATGGGGCCCAATCTGAATTCCAGGCGATCGCCTTTAAGGCGCTGACCGGCATCGATCGGCTCAGGCTCTATGACCTCGACCGGTCCGCCTCGCTGAAATGTGCGAAGAACCTGGCCGGGATGGGCTTCGACATCACCATCTGTGGGAGTGCACAGGAGGCGGTTGAAGGTGCCGGGACTATCACGACCGTTACCGCCGACAAGCAGAACGCCACCATTCTCACAGATAACATGGTCGGGTCCGGCGTCCACATCAATGCCGTCGGTGGCGATTGCCCCGGCAAGACTGAACTGCACAAGGACATCCTGCTGCGCTCTGACATTTTCGTCGAGTTTCCGCCACAAACCCGCATCGAGGGCGAAATCCAGCAACTGGATTCCACCCATCCCGTCACCGAACTCTGGCAAGTGATCGCTGCCAAGGCGCAAGGTCGGCGAGACGCCAAGCAGATCACGCTCTTCGATTCCGTCGGCTTTGCGATCGAGGATTTCTCGGCACTGCGATATGTTCGCGATCAACTGCAGGCGACCGGCCTCTATGAGGAGCTCGATCTGCTGGCCGACCCCGACGAGCCGCGCGACCTCTTTGGCATGCTGCTGAGGGCGGCCCTGCAGCCGGCAGCTTAATGAATCGGCCGAGCTAACGGAGATCGGTGACCGCGCTCATTGGTGTTTTACCTTAGAAAGAGACCTTGTCGCCGCCCTTGAGCTGCAGGATCCGCCGCGCCTCGTCGGGGGTGGCGATGGAGGCGCCGAGCCCCTCGATGATCTGGCGCACCTTGTTCACTTGCTCGGCGTTGGATTTTGCCAGCTGGCCCTTGCCGATCCACAGCGAGTCCTCCAGCCCAACGCGCACATTACCACCCAGCGCTATGGCCTGCGTGGCGATCGGCAACTGGCTGCGGCCGGCGCCCAGCACGGACCAATGATAGTCATTGCCGAACAGGCGGTCGGCGGTGCGCTTCATATGCGCGACGTCCTCCGGATGGCTGCCGATGCCGCCCAGTATGCCGAACACGCTCTGGACGAAGAACGGTGCCTTGACCAGGCCGCGCTCGACGAAGTGGGCAAGCGTATAGAGATGGCCGATGTCGTAACACTCGATTTCAAAACGAGTGCCGCTTTCCGCGCAGGTGCGCAGGATGTGCTCGATGTCACCAAAGGTGTTGCGGAAGATGCGGTCGCGAGAGCCTTCGAGATAAGGGCGCTCCCAATCATGCTCGAAGGTCTTGAAGCGCTCCAGCATCGGATAGAGACCAAAATTCATGGAGCCCATATTCAGCGAGGCGACTTCCGGCGCGAAGGTCGCGGCCGGCTTGACCCGCTCCTCGACGCTCATCGTCGCGGCGCCGCCGGTGGTGATGTTGATGACGCAATTGGAGCGCTGCTTGATCACCTTCAAGAAAGGCGCAAAGGCCTCGGTCGACTGGTCGGGCCGGCCGTCGGCGGGATTGCGCGCATGCAGATGTACGATGGCTGCACCAGCCTCGGCCGCCCCGATCGCGGCGTCGGCGATCTCTTGCGCGCTCACCGGCAGATGCGGCGACATTGACGGCGTATGGATCGAGCCGGTGACCGCGCAGGTGATGATGATCTTGTTCTGGTTCGCCATTTGAAGGTATCCTGGTCCTTTGAGCGCTTGGTTCACCGCGCCTTATTTCACCGCACCTTGCGTGATGCCTGAGATGAACTGCTTCGACAGCACGACATAGAGCAAGGTGATCGGTAGGGCCGCCAGCGTCAGCCCGGTGAACAGCACGCCCCAGTCGGTGGTGAATTCGCCGACGAAGACCGTGAGGCCCTGCGGCAGCGTCTTGAGATCGTCGGACGTGATCAGCACCAGCGGAAAGAAGAAATCGTTCCAGATCGGCACCGCATTCTGGATCGCAACGATAACCAGGGCCGGGCGCGCCAGCGGCAGCATGATCGAACGCATGATGCGAAATTCGCTGGCACCGTCCATACGCGCCGACTCCTCCAGTTCGCGAGGCAAGGTCCTGAGAAAGCCGGTCATGATGAACACCGCGGAGGGAATGCCCATGGCAACATAGACCAGCACCAGGCCGGCATAGCTGTCGACCAGGCCAAGCGAATCCAACTGGATGAACAATGGAATGATGGCCAGTTTCAGCGGCACGGTCATGCCGCTCAGGAAGAACATCAGCACCAGCGCGCTCAGCCTGAACTGGTAGCGGGCGATGGCATAGGCGGCCATGGTGCTGAACAGAAGGACCAAGGCCACGGCGGCCATGGTGATGCCGAGGGAATTGGCGAGGTAGCGGACGAAATTGGTTTCGCTCCACACACGCTCGGCATTGGCCAGCGAAAAGTGCGCCGGCAGGGCAAAGGGCGACGAGAAGATCTCGGCATTGGTCTTGAAGGATGACATCACCATTACGAACAGCGGATAGATCATGATCAGGGCATTGATCGCCAGCATCAGCTGGATGGCCCCGTTCTTCAACAGCTCGCCGGGTTCCCTGGTGCCGACCGCTGCGCTCACAGTTCGATCTCGCGACGGCGCAGATAGCGAAGCGCGATTGCGGTAACGCCGGCAACGATGACGAACATCATCACCGCCAGCGCGCTGCCCTGGCCGAAATCTTGAATGCCTGTCGTCGTCGAGCCGAAGGCGGTGCGGTAGAAATAGAGGCCGAGCACATCCGTCGCGCCGCCGGGGGACCCGGTTAGGCCGGCCATGACATAGGGGATTTCGAACCAGTTGAAGCTGCCGATGAAGGTCAGGATGGTGACGATGGTGACGCTCGGCGCAATCAGCGGCCAGATGATGCGCGTCATCAGCACATAGTCGCCGGCGCCATCGAGACGGGCAGCCTCGATCACCTCCTTGCCGATGCGCTGCATGCCGGCGAGCAACACCAGCGTCGGGAAGCCGAGCCAGTGCCAGACATTGGCGAACAGGATGCTGCCCAACGCGGTGTTTTCATTGCCGAGCCACGGGATGGCACCGATGCCGACAAGCGCCAGCGTCTGGTTCACAAGACCAAACAGCGGATGCAGGAACAGTTTCCACAGGAAGCCGACGATGACGGCCGACAAGACGACAGGCAGAAAGACGATGACTTGGTGGATGCGATGGCCGGGCAGCGCCTTCAGCAATGCGTAGGCAAGCAGGAAGGCGGTGCCGTTCTCGAACACCATCAGGGCCACGAAGGCGATGATGTTGTGTTTCAGGGCGTTGTAGGTCCAGCCGCTATAAGGCTGTTCGAACAGCACCTTGCGGAAGTTTTCGAAGCCGATGAATCCGGTCGGCTGCAGGCCGTTGAACTCATAGAAGGCAAGCCGGAAGGCCGAGAGCAGCGGCCACAGCACGAACAGCACCATGACCACCAAGGCTGGTGTCAGCAGTGACGCGATCCAGAGTGACCGGCGCCACGGAAAAGCTTTTGTGGTGTGGCTCCGGCCACTGCTCATCTCACTTGCCCTGGAAAGGCTTGTACCATTTGGCGAGGCCGTCGGTCAGGTCGGCGGCCAGTTGGTCCGGGGTGATCGAACCCGACATCATCTTGGTGATGTCGCCCTGCAGCAGCTCCGATCCCGTCGGCTTCTGGAAACGGAAGTAGACGACATTGATATGCGGCATGGCGGTCTCGTTCAACTTGGCGATGTGGGCGAGCAGCTCGTCCTTAATCACTACGCCCTTGATCGGCGAGATGTTGCCGAGCAACGCCGAGAACTTGTCGCCGAACTCCTTGGTGCCCATCCAGTTGACCAGCTTGAGCGCGGCCTCCTTGTTGGCCGACTTGGCGTTGACGGCGTAACCGCCGTCAAAGAACTTGGTCGCCTGCGGCACACCGCCGGCCTTGGCCATTGGCGGGGCGACGAAGTCCATGTTGATGGCGGGGTTCTGGGTCCGGTAGCTGGCGATGTCGAAGCTGCCGCCGGCCAGCATCGCCGCCTTGCCGCTGATGAACAGCTGGCCAGCGGTGTCGTAGTCGATGCCTTCAAAACCGGGAGGCATGTAGTTGCGCAATTCGAGCAGCTTGCCGAGTGCCGCGATGTAGCGTGGGTCCTTGAAGGTGGTCTTGCCCGACGTCAGATCTGTGACAAAGTCCTGGCCGAGGAACGGGTTGGTGAAGATGGCGACGAACATCTCGTTGAACCAGCTTGTCCCCATGCCGTTGGCCAGGGGATAGATACCCTTGTCCTTCAGCGCCTTGCTGACGGTTATGAATTCGGCCCACGTGGTCGGCGGGGTCAGTCCGGCCTTGGCGAAGACGTCCTTGTTGATGAACAGACCGAGCGTCTGCGAGGCAAAGGGCAGGGAATAGACCTTCTTGTCGGCGCGGTAGGTGCCGGCCACCAGCGCATCGGCGGGCTGGTTGGCGAGTGAAGGAATCGTGGTCAGATCCTGCGGCTCGAAATAGCCTGCTTTCACGAACTGCTCGAGCCAGCCATAGGCGTGGGTATGGATGACATCGCCACCCTTGCCGGCGGCCAGCGCCGTGGAGACGATGGTCGGATAATTCTCGTCCGGGAACGACTCGAAGTTCACATGGATGTCCGGATTCTCCTTGGTGAAATCGGTGAAAAGCTCGTTGTAGGCGGCCTTGTCTTCCTGACGCCAGGTCCAGAACGAGATGTCGGTAGCGTGAGCCACGCTTGCCGTAAGTCCCCATGCGAAAGACGCGGCCGCGAGGGCCAGACCAATCCTTCTCCTGCTCATGTTGCAATCTCCCAATCGCGCTTGATGCGCTTTTACGACGATTACCAAATCATAGTTGTTGCCGTCTGGGAAGATAGTTTGTAAAGTTTCCTAACTAAGTTATCGGACGCTGCAACCCGCTTTGTCCGGCATGCGCGGTGGATCTCTTGACTCAGAAAATCATTGCAGGCGTGGATATAGGCGGCACCAAGACGCGCATCATGGCGTGCCTGGGCGAGCGCACGATCGCCGACGAGGTGCTGGTCACGGAGAGTTGGCGTATTCGGCAGATGGAAACCGATGCCACGAGGCTCGCCAACATCGTCTTCGGGTTGTGCGGTGGCGTGGCGCCCGTTGCGCTGGCAGTCGGCGCGCACGGCTGCGACACGGGTGAACAATGCCTGCGCTTCCAGGCGCTGCTGGCGAGCCGGACCGGCGGCGCGGTGCAGGTGGTCAACGATGCCGAACTGATGGTGCCCGCCGCCGGCCATGCCGACGGCATCGGCGTCGTCGCCGGCACAGGTTCCATCGCGGTGGCGCGCACGGCCCAAGGCAAGATGCTGGCGGCCGGCGGATGGGGCTGGATCCTCGGCGATGAGGGCAGTGCGCCGGCTTTGGTCCGCGAGGCCGCCAAGGCGGTCCGCCACAGCCTCGACAGGGGCGAGGATGGTGACCCGCTGATTGCCGCACTGATGCACGAACTCGATACCGATGACCAGACCAAGCTCGGCATCCTGCTCAACGAAACGCGCGGTGCCGCGGTCTGGGGGCGCTATGCCAATGCCGTGTTCGACGCGGCCATCGCAGGATCGGCTCTGGCCATCCGCGTTATCAGGGAAGGTGGGGCAGGACTTGCCGCGCTTGTCGAACTGTTGATCGAACGCGGCGCCAATCCTGCTCTGGTCGTGGCTGGCGGCGGTGTCATCTCGGAGCAGCCGATGCTGATGAAGGCATTCGTCGAGGCCATGGCGGAAGTGTCGCCGGCGAGCCAGATTGTGCTGCTGCGCGAGCCGCCGGTGCTCGGCGGGGTCGCCTTGGCCCGGCGGCTGCTCGTCGGCCAGGGCTGTCCTCCCACATTGGAGCTGTTTGAATGATGAAGCGTATTGGCTATCGCCCGGCGGTGACGCGCCAGACGGAAAGTCTCGAGATCGGCAGGCGCTCAGTGGCCGCGGCACTCGACGGCCTCGATCTGCGAGCCTTTGCCGGCAAGACGATCGGGCTTGCCGGCATCGGCGCCAGCTACCAGGCGGCGCTGGCCGGCGCGCTTTATCTGCGCGCCTCCGGCATCAGGGCCTTCGCCTATACGCCGACAGAGCTCTATGGCCGCACGGATGCTGCCGCCGATGCCTTTATAGCATTGTCGGCCTCCGGGCAGAGCCGAGAAATTTTCGATGTCATGCGCGAGGCATCCGCGTCGCCCCGCGTGGCAGTCTGCCGTGGCAGCCACAATCCGCTGGCTGATTTGACCGGCGCTGTTCTTGCCACGGATTCGGGCGACGACAATGGCGCCAGCTCGACCGGCTATACCGGGACCTTGCTGGCGCTTGGCATGCTGATCGACAGCCTTGCCGGCAACAGCTTCGACTGGACGCGTTTGCCCGGCGCGGTCGCGACCGTCCTCTCCGGTGCGGAACATGCTGGCGGTCAGGCGGCGCGCCTGCTGCAGGGCAGAACATCCATAGACATCGTCGGCGCCGGTGTCAGCTTCGCCAATGCCGGCGAGGCGGCGATGCTGATCCGGGAGGCTGTTCGCGTGCCGGCGTCCGGATGGGATACGCTTAACTATCTGCATGGACCGATGGAATCGCAGGATACGGCGACCGGATTGATCGCCATCGGCGATGGTCGTGAGGTGAAGATCGCGCAGGATGTCGCCGGCTTCGGCTGCCCATCAGTGCTGGTCACGCGGCGCATGGACGTCGTTTCGGCCGATAGGCTGGTGGTGATTTCCATCCCGGCCCTTGGAAATACAATCGCCGATGCCATTCTGGAGATCGTCGCCATCCAGCTTGTCGTCGGCGATATGCAGGACGCCGCCGGCCTGACCGACATCGTTTTCCGTTACCGGCAGACCGATACCAAGCTGAAGCCGTGGTCGCCGACGGAAGTCTGACATCCTTGTGCGGACGTCGTGTAAATTGCCAAACCGGCCACCAATGGGGCATTGAGGATGGGATGCGACTTTGAGTCTTGGCGGCGTTTTCGCTGCACCGACCGGAGACAGGATTTCAGGGCAAAGGTCGAACGGCTGAGATGACGGCTGCGGAAATCCCCAATCTGACCGACAGCGCCCGAGCCGTGCTGCGCGTGCTCGCCGCCCATGGGCCGGTCACGCGGCCGAAGCTCGGTGCCATGCTCGACCTGTCGAAGCCGACGATGTCGGCAGCCGTGTCGGAGCTGAGCGCGCTCGGTCTCGTCGCCTCACGCGGCCTGGAACGCGGCGCCATTGGCCGCACCGCGACCATCTACGGCATCGGCTCGGGAGCGGGCTACGCGATTGGCATCGATGTCGGCGCCGCCCAGGTGCGGGCGGTTGCCTATTCGATGGACACACAGAAGCTGGCATCTGCGGAAGAACCGATTCCGGAAGCCAACGCCGGCGATGCCGACGAGGTCGGCGCCATCGTCCTGTCGGTGGCGCATGCCACGATGGCCAAGGTCGGCAAGAGTTTTCGCGCGCTGCGGGCCATCGCCGTGGCGGTGCCGCGCATTGTATCCAATGATCGTTTCGACCGCCCTGGTGGGCCGTCCGCGGTGCTTGACCTGCTGCGCCGTAGCATCGAGGTGCCGATCATCCTGGAAAACAACGTAAACTGCGCGGCTATCGGCGAAATGCATTTTGGCGCCGCGCAGGGCCACCGGACCTTCGCCTTCCTGCAGGTGGGCGTACGGATCGGGCTCGGCTTCATCACCGAAGGACGCTTGTTTCGCGGCGCTGGCGGTGCGGCCGGCGAAATTGGCCGCATGCCGTTTCCGTGGTCAGCCAGCGAAACGCCCTATCGTGAGGGGCTCGAACATTATCTCGGCTCACGGGCGCTGATCGAGCGTTGCCGTGCCGACTGGCCCTCCGGAGAGGGGGCGCCGCCGGATTCGGCCAAGGGTCTGTTCGCGCGCGCGCTTGAAGGGTCACGGCCGGCCATAGTGGCCGTCGAGCGTCATGCCGCCGATATCGGCAGGCTGGCGGCCGGCTGCATCGGCATGCTTGATCCCGGATTGATCGTGCTTGGCGGCGGGGTCGGCCGAAACCCGCTGATGACGGAAAGTGTTGGAAGGGTGGCGGCGGAACTTGCATGGCCCACACGGATCGCCGTCAGTTCGCTTGAAGATGGCGGCACCGCGCTGGGGGCGGTGAAACTGGCCATGGACTACAGCCTCGGACTGATGCTGCGCGAAGGCCGGCATCCGGCTGTCGTGCTGCCGCCACTGTCCGAGTTGCAGACGGAAGCAAGGAACACTTGATAAGAAGGAAAGGCAGGCCCGGGGCGCGCCTGCCTTCGATGCGGGATGACGCCGTGCCCTACGCGGCCGCAGCGGCTGCGCGTCGGGGCCCACAACGGCAGAAGCTCGATGCCTCGTGGAAAAAGAAGCAGAGCTATGCAATCGCGATGAAATCTGACGAGCCCTGGAGTTGTCAGGCATGCGTTTAGGTGCCTGCGTGATGCCCGCAAGGTGATGACGCGCGCGGAGTTCACAGCCTATGTGCGCGAGCACGTTGATCAGCTTGTCGGTCGAGCCTTCGCGCTCGACAGTTGGCGATCTGATGTTGAGGCGGCTGCCGTTGAGTAGACTGCCGCCGATCGGCGCGCCCGAGGCGCCGCGTCGCGCCCTCAACAACTGCCAAAGCAGAGACGCGCTGAAAACCGCACGCGAATGCGCTCCTCCCGGCTCTTGCGGCATTTTCTCGTGCAGAAAACGGGGCGCCGCGCGGGTGTTGCTTAATGCGGTTCCACAGTGAACCCTGCCGTCTGTTCGAATGACGCCAGTCCACAGCCACAATGCTAGTGTTGTCGAAGCTTTGGGCGGTTGTCAGTTAGGCTCGGTGGCGTGGCACCTTGCACCGCGAAACCGCCTCGCCGATGCTTTGGGTAAACAGATGCCGAGGCACCGCCATGAAACGAATCTATGAAACGCCTGTTCTGACCAGGCGTGAATGCTTGTCGGCTGTTGCGGCCGCGATCCCGCCGTCGGTTTTGATACTCACTCCGCCCGGCTAAGGAACCGCCTTGTTATGAAGAGGCCAGCTGGCGGCTGGCGGCGTTTTGACGCTTGGGCCCGTTGGCGATGAGTTCCCTGAAGACTTGACACCAAAAGCGGTAGTCCACATTTCGACCGGCGAAATTCGCCTCCAGTGCGCAACAGGCCGCGGAGATAGCCGCCTCCGGTCCGCAGAGTTCGATTGCTGCTCTGACGGCGCGCCCATCTCCCACCGTGCCATGCGGCCGACAGCGCGACCACCCTCGAATTTCGCGCTGCTGGCTCCGGTCGGCGGGCAAACTCGTGACTCGCATTCTAGCTATGGCAGCCTACAGAGCCACTGATCCATACGGAGCAGCGGTTAGTCAGAGGTATAGGACTGACCGCCGAACGTCCGACAATCCTCATCTTGGAGGACGAACCTCTGATCGGGCTTGAAGTCGAGGCTTTCTGGTCGAAGCGGGCTTCAACGTCGCCATGGCTGCAAGTTGCGCTGGGGCAGAGAAGGTATTGGAGGAACTCCATCCGGACGCTGTCGTACTCGACGGGCCGGCACTGCCGCCGCTGCGCTTCCGTACCTGCCTGCCCGGCGGCTGCATCGTCGACCTGAGTCTTGATGGGACCTTGGCCACCCTGCCGCGACGGCACCAGCCTCAAGGTCAAGGGGGCCGCGGATGGAGGCAAGGAGACGGTGCTTGCCCTGGCGCTGAACGGCTTTCCCAGCGCGATCGACAGGATGGTCGCGCTGTGGAAGTAGACGTTCTATTCCCCGTATCGCTGCTCCAGCGCTTCGGCAATTTGTTCGCAAAGCAACTCCCCGCTGACAATGGTGACGTGGAGACGCATGCGTGCGCCCTGGGGATCGACCATCGTGACCGCCGCGCCGCGGTCGGAGTATTCGAACGTGTCCAGAACCTTGTGAATGACGAAGTCAGCTACATTGGGCTCCGCGCCGGCGTGGTCTTCCACGGCCTTCCTCCATCCCGAAATTACTGGTGCGTCCCTTTGGTCGGCAGTCGTGTGCCTAGGAGGTCTCCTCTGACAGCTGCCCGACGGATAACATATGTAGCGGATGTATTAGCGTCGAGAAGAATATTACCGCTCCGCAGCTCTATTGCGTCATGTTTCTGGAGCGGGCGGCCTCTCGGCAGAAGCCAAGCCGGGAAACCCAAATCTTTGACGGGCTTCTTTCTGGATAGGTCTGATAAGCGCCAGGTCGCGGTGATGTGCAAGGCTGCGGCGAATGGCTCGAAATCTTCGAGTTACCGGATTTGCTAGCCCAGCACCGGCTCACGCCTTCCCAGCATCAACATTTAATTGTGCAGCCCGTTGGAACCTGTTCTGAGATCGGGCGTTGATGTGCGTTTAGGGGAAATTCAGGCTTTCATGGAACAACGAGCTTTGCCCTCCAGCATTTCTGGCGCGAAATCCTTGGGCCGTCGGGAAGTGGAAGGGCAAGGTGCGGTCCTGCTCCCCGGCAGCGAGACGGAAGATTTCTTCGAGAATGCAGCCGTTGCTCTCCACCTGGTGGGGCATGATGGCACCATTTTGCGCGCCAATCGAGCCGAACTGGAATTGCTCGGCTATGCCTCGGAGGAATACATCGGCCGCAACATCCGGGAATTTCACGCCGATCCCACCGCAATCGACGACATTTTGAACCGTCTCTCTCGGCATGAGCACCTTCAACATTATCGCGCGAGGCTGCGCGCCAGAGACGGCTCCATCCGTTGGGTGGAGATAACATCGAACGTGCGTTCGGATGACGGTCGGTTCCTCAACACGCGCTGCATCACCATCGACGTGACTGAAAAGGTCGAAGCGGAAGAGTTGTTGCGCGAACAGGAGCAGAGACTTGCCCTGACTTATCACAGCGCTGGTGTGGGAATCGTGGAAGCCGACGCCGAAGGTCGGCTGCTGCGTGTGAACGGGCATCTGTGCCGTCTTTTGGGCTATAAGCAGGAGGAGCTTGTTGGTCGATCGATTTTCGATCGGACCTTTCCTTCCGACGTCGAGGCGGATCGCGCGAAATATTTCCAGCAGGTTGCCGGCGAGATCGAAAGCTACACAATCGAGAAGCGGTTCGTCCGTAAGGACGGATCGCTTTTCTGGGCAGTCGTGACGTCTTCCAGCGTTTACGACAGCAGCGGACGGTTTCGTTACGCAGTACGGGTGCAGCACGATATCAGCGAGCGAAAAGCGATTGAGGCGACACTCGCTCAAAGGGCCGAGGAGCAGGCTGCGCTGCATCGATTGACGGAAATGCTGCAGCACGCCCTTACCCGCGAAGACGTCTACGAGGCTGCGCTCGGCGCGATCCAGCGCGGTCTAAGATGTCAGCGCGCTTCTATTCTGCTTTTGGAAGGCGGGATCATGAAGTTTGTCGCGTGGCGCGGCTTGTCGGACGCGTATCGAAGCGCCGTGGAAGGCCATTCGCCCTGGTCCGCAGCAGACCACGACCCGCCGCCCATTTGCATCCGCGATGTGGAACAGGCAGAGCTCCCCAGCACCTTGAGACACGCAATCCGAACAGAAGGCATCGGCGCGGTTTGTTTCATTCCGATAACCGAAGGCGGGCGTCTGTTGGGCAAGTTCATGGCCTATTTCGACGAGCCGCATGATTGCTCTGCTGAAGAGATTGAAGTCGCTCGGACAATCGCGCGTCAGCTCGGGTTCGGCATTGAGCGTGTGAGGACACAGGATTCGGCCCAGCGACTGGCGGCAATCGTGGAGTCGTCCCATGACGCCATCGTGAGCAAAGATCTCAGAGGCGTCGTCTCGAGCTGGAACCGCGGTGCCGAGCGCTTATTCGGTTATACGGCCGCGGAGATGGTAGGCAAGCCCATCACCACTATCATTCCCGAGGATCGGCTGGATGAGGAGCCGCTGATATTGGGTCGCATCCGCAACGGCGAACTCGTGGATCATTTCGAAACGGTTCGCCGCCGCCAGGACGGAACGCTGGTGGATATCTCTCTTACAATATCGCCGGTGCGGGATGCGTCAGGCCGTACCGTCGGAGCTTCCAAAATCGCCCGAGACATAACTGAAAGAAAGGTAGCGGAAACGAAGATACGAGACAGCGAGCGCCACCTTCAAGACCTGCTCGCCGCCATTCCTGCCGCGATCTACACCACTGATCGCGACGGGAAGATCACCTACTTCAATGAAGCGGCGGTGCAACTCGCCGGCCGAACGCCCGTGATTGGCACCGACGAATGGTGTGTGACATGGAAGCTTTACTGGCCGGATGGGACGCCGCTTCCCCACGATCAATGTCCGATGGCTGTCTCACTGCGTGAGGGGCGGCCCATCCGGGGATATGAAGCGGTGGCCGAGCGGCCGGATGGTACCCGGGTTCCCTTCATCCCATATCCGACTCCTATGCGCGATGCGGCTGGAAACATCACCGGCGCCATAAACATGCTGGTCGATGTGAGCGAGCGTAAGCAGGCCGAAAGCCAGCAACGGATCTTGCTCGACGAGCTCAATCATCGCGTCAAGAACAACATGATGATGCTGAAGTCCCTGCTTTCGGTGGCCGCGAGGACGAGCAAGAGTTCGGAGGCTCGGATTGTTCTGGATGAGGCCAGCAAGCGCGTCGCCGCCATGGCTGCCGCTCAGCGGGTCCTCTATGACACGCCCGATGCCATCAACTTCGGTGCTGAGCCTTTCCTGGGAGCTGTTTGCGAGACGGCAAAACAGATGTTCCCTCCAGCCGTTCAATTGGTCTGCCAGGCAGATCCGATCCAACTGCCAAACGACATTGCGATGCCGCTGGCGCTCGCTATCAACGAGCTTTTGATCAATGCCGTGAAGTATGGCTTGCCCGGAAATGGGCATGGAACCATTCGCGTTTCCATCAGGCAAAACGGCCGACGCATTGGCCTGGTGGTCGAGGATGAGGGCCCGGGCTTCGAATTGGATTCTGTGCGCTCCTCTTCGTCAGGCCTGCGACTGGTCGAAGGCTTGGTGCGACAGATCGGCGGGACTTTCGAAGTCAGCCGGCACCCGTCCAGATGCACCGTGACCTTTCGTCAGATGCCCCAGGAGAATGGCCTTGCCAGCTAAAGCAGCAATACATGAGTTGAGCCACGCGGCGGACGTCAATCGATCCTTCAAGCCGCGGGTGGTGTTCTCCCGGGATGATATGAGCGGCGGACAGGCCGAAACCACTCGGAGCCAAGTGATCTTGGTCGTCGAAGACGATTATCTGATCGCGCTGGACATAGAGGCCGGACTGCTGGCCGAAGGCTTCTCGCTGGCAGGCCTCGCGACCAGCGCCGATGAGGCGATAAGCATGGCGCTCTCGACCAAGCCGGTGCTTGCCCTCATGGATATCCGCTTGCTAGGCAAGCGGGACGGCATCGAGGCCGCTCTGGAATTGTACCGCGATCTTGGCATACGATGCATCTTTACGACGGCGCATGGTGATCGCGACGTGAAGCTTCGAGCTGAAGCGGCCAGACCGCTGGGATGGGTGCAGAAGCCTTATTCGATTGCGACGCTAGTCGCAGCCATTCGAAATGCTTTTCAGGAGCTCGAGAAGGAGAGCTGAACGCGGGGGGAAGGTCATTAACAGTTGGACGCGCCGAGCGCGCCACGTCAGTGCTTGGTCCCTGCAATATCCGCCCCTCGGCAGCACGGCTGAGGTCACTGTGCCGAAACAATTCGCCTGCTGTGCGGACCTCCGGATCCTTAGAATGCTCCATTCAAAGTTTCGGAGGCGGAGGTTGGGGCTTGGTGGCAGCCTCTCCAGGCTCGCCGCTGGTTGAGGTCCGGGCCTCAACACCCCGCGTTTCTGCCGAGGGGCGCGACCGACCTTTTTTAGGGCCAAAGATGCCACGCAGGTAGACAAGCTCAGGCACGTACGGATCGACCGCGAATCTCGCGTGGTCATCGACGCGGAGCGCAGAGCCGGTGAAGCGAAGACAGCTCGTTTAAGCGCCCATCGGCTGGCGCAGCGTTCCGTCCTGCATGCAAATGTCGAGCGGAAGACATGTATCGTGGGCAGGCTGGCGGCCTATCATGCAACGTCAGGGACAGAACTCTCGCGTGGCTGGGCATGTAATTTACGGAATGGGCGCTGCTCTTCCTCGCCGTAAGCACCGTTTGACACAATGACCAATCCGGCGCGATCGAGGATCTCAACCGCACCACGTTTGGCGCTGATGAGGCCTCGATATTCCAGCATTTGCATTGCCGTGGTCACGCCGGGGCGCCTGGTTCCAAGCATCATAGCCAAGAATTCATGGGTCAGTTCGATCCTATTGGAATCAACGCGGTCATGAGCCATCAGCAGCCAACGCGCCAATCGCTCTTCGATGTTCGAGCGGCTGTTTACGAGCGATGTGCGTGACGACTGAATCATGAAAGCGTGAGCATATCTCAACACGGTATCGCGGAGGCTCGAACTTTCGGCCAGTGCCGTGCGGAGCATTGTTGCTGACAGGCACGATCCGTTGCTGGCGATTTGGATAAAAGTTTGGTCTGGCGACCTGTCTTGGCCGAGCGCCAGTGCAAGACCAGTCATGCCCTCGCGTCCGATGACGCCGACTTCGCTTTGATGTCCGCCGGCCAGCGTGGCGACCACGGAAGCAACACCCGCCTCTGGAAAATAGACAAGTTTGATGGGCTCATTGGCCACCACCAACGGCGTCTTGATGCCGAGAATGACACGGTGCAATGAAGGCCGCACCAGCGCGAAGTCCGCGGGCGTTAGTGCCTTCAAGATATGATTGCGAAAAGTGGATTGCGGCATAGCTCTCTTCCCATTTCGGGCAAGAGCATGGTTCTCTCTCACGGTCGGACGCATCCGGCGAAAACGGCGGCCGATAGGCCACCGTATACCCCCTGTGCTGCGAATGCAAAAACGAGGGTCGACGCAAAACTGGTGATCTCACGACGGGCGATTGACAAATCTCGCTGCCGCAACGCATTTTGGGTTCGAGGTAAGCGAGGAGCACCACCATGAAGAAAACCTATGAGAAGCCTGCTCTGACCAAGCATGAACGTTTGTCCGCTATTACGGCCCTGACTTCTTCGTCGATTACCGTTACAGGCCCGATCGACTAACTGAAACATCTGCCTTTCACCACCCGCCCGCTGGCTCAGGCCGGCGGGCTTTTTTGCTTGCGGCGGGAACCAATTCTATCTGGCCAGGTTCACTCCCCGGCGTCCCTCGACACCCCCCGGACAGGAGCGCCGGAAAGTTGCTCGACAGCTTTCAAACAAAGCCCGCCACCGTCCCCTCAGTGGCGGGCTTTGGTGTGTTTAGCGCGGCGAGGTGGACTTGAGTACCTACGTGAGACAGCGTCTCGCTGAAATCAAAGCTGATCCTTCGCTTCGGAGGCGTTCCCGCGTCAGGCGGCGGCTTAGGCTAAAACAGATGTCCCTTGCTTCGGAGCTGTTTGCAGCCTTAGGTTTCCGCAAACGGCTGCTGATCGTCATCTACCTGGTTGAGGGGGAGCGATCCGTTTCCGACCTGGTGGCACTGATTGGTGGGTCACGGACCGCCCTTTCACGGCATTTGAGCGGTATGGCCAAGCTGGGTATCGTCCAAGCCCGCAACCAAGGTAGCCAGCGCTGCTATTCCTGTGTTTCGAACGAGGCGAGGATGCTTGTGCGCGCTCTCAGCGACATCGCTGACAGGGACAAACTTCCGATGGGAAGACGGTCGGGAAAGGGATCATCTTCGTGGCGCCAGGGATAATGCGATGACCAAAGCCTGTTGGCTCCGGCCGGCGAGCTTTTTGTGCGCGGGAACTTGTCCGGTAGCGGAGGTTAAGTGGTCGATTCCTTACAGGATGCATCCACTAAAGAAGCCCATCGCGGGAGGCCACGCGGCGGCTTTTCGTTTCATAGCGGCACAGTTTCATTGGCACCGAAATTGCAGCGTCTATCTCAGCTTGGGTCACCAACGCCCAGGCAGTCCCTTTTACTCATCCCCAGGGACGCCCGCCGCTGCCGTGAATGGGGCGGCGGGCAATTTGGGCAAAACACGTCGAAGTGCTATTGTGATCCACAACTGGACGGAGGCGTCGCATGCGAATCCTCGTGGTTGCAATCGTGGAGCTTGTCTTTATGGCGGGCGGCTTGTGGCTGGCGGCGGACTGGGTGGTTAGCCGTCCTGCGCTGATCATCATTCCCGGTTGACATGCGCCTCTTTTGGCCGCTGCAAGGTTGCAGGCGGCTCTTCAAAGACGGTCCGGCGCCGGTAGCAAGGGGAGTGAAGTCGGCCGACGCAGTGCCTGAGAGCTACCGCGTCGGCCAGGCGACCTACAGGTCCGCCGCGCGCTGACAAGACAGAATGATGGTCACGCCGTCAACTCATTGCTGGGACTTCAGTCGGACTCGCTGCAGCCAAGATTCGGGGTATTATCCCGTCTTCTTCTGTTTGTCAGCGATGGGTCCCGATGGGCAGTTTGAAGCGCATACTTCCGCCTGGATTCACCACTCAAGAGCTTATACGAGCTGTACGTCCCGACTGTCGCCAAGGGGATGTGATCTCTATCGGGGAAACCATCCAGGAGCTTCGCGCACGCGCGCCTGGTTGCGCCGATACCGACGAGGCCCTTACGGCTGCTATCGTGAAATTCGCAACTGGTAGGGCCATGGCGGTCAGCTTCGATGGGCGAGAGCGTCCAACGTCGCATTGACACTGACCAAGAACCCCCATCCGCTGCCAATGTGTCGTTCTAATACGCATGTCCTGGCACCAGCCTTGCACGGCCATTTCATCTTGGGAGAAGATGAAAATGGCTCTATCCAATCAGCTGCTTGACGAACACCTGACTTTTCAGTGTCCGAGCTGCAAAACCCCACTGGTAAGGAAAGGCTCCTGGGTCAAGTCCGTAACGACGTTCACCTGCAAACGATGCGGCGAAAGGGTACGGCTCTCGTACAGCGAGAAGCTTGAAATTTTCAGGTTGGGTGCCGCTGCGCGCGACACTGGAACCTGACGTCGCGTTGTCTTCTTTGTTCGTCCGTTTGAATGACCCGGGTCAATGGCCACGATGCTAATTTCAGATAAGCTGGCTACGGTTTTGCCAGTTAGGCTCGGTGGTTTTGCCCTGCGAGATCAAACCACCGAGCCGCCGCCTGGTCAGATGGGCCTCTCCATGCGGGCTGCAACATACCATGCAAAGGTCTAGAGCTAATTAGCTATAACTAATTGAATCGCGGTTGGGTAACAATCGCGGACGTGAGGGTCGGAGTATCGAGTTGAGATTATGGCCGGCGGGTCGTTGTGTCTTCGCAGGTGGTCATGGCCCAGGTGCCATTCAAAGCGGCAGAAGCACACCTCGGCCAGCCGGTCACATTGAGGCATTAGGAAGAAAACTGGCTGCGTGTCACCGAAATAAGAGGCGGGAAGCGAACCTTCGCTTATGTTCCGTCGGGTGAGGGCGGCATGAGCACTCGCCGCGTCAAACTTCTCGACAAGCGGCTGAGCAGCCAGTCCAAACGTGATCTCGGTCTCGGAGGCTATTCAGAAGCTTTTCGCCGACGCCAAGGCGATCGGGATCAGCAGTACCGAGTTCGAGGATGGCTGAAATGGGCGGTCTCCGGACGGTCCGCTATCGGAGGTCGAGGATCAAATAGCGGCCGTTGAAGGGCTCCGATTCAGCGACGGCTTTCGACCTCATTTGCGTCGGCTGAGACGCGGAGGCGCATTGTCGTGGGAAAGCGGAAGGCGGCATAGGACGGCGTCGCCACGCCGATCAGCCATTTGCCGTCGCACTGAGAGCGAGGCTCTCTTGCCTGAACCATCCCGGTTGGCGGCAACCTCGCGTTCGAGCGCGAGCAGCGCCTGCTCGACCTCATCGAGACGCGACGGCCGACTGTTTTCAGGCATGCCCTCATTGGTCGCCTGGTCGATCAGGTACTCCGTCAAGACCCAGTTCATCAGGATCGAGCGCTTCGCCTCCAGCGGCAGCGTCAGATCGCGGACCAGGTCCATAGGCGATGTCCAGCCATCCGATCCGGAGGGATCGTTGCGATTGGCGGCACTGTCGAGGGCGCGCCCGTAGCTCTCCTGAAGGACGGCAAGTCCGAGCCGCTCAAGCACAGCATCTGAGGAAGCGCGCGTAGAACTCCCGGCCTGTGCAGGCATCTCATCGAGCCGCAGGCAACGGCCCTTGCCGACCAGCGCGGTCGGCGTCTGGACGACATAGGTCAGGCCCTGCCGCTCGGCGTAGCGGATGGCCGATTCCAATGTCGGAAAGCCAAGCTCGACCTGGGCCAGCGTGTCGTCGCCGCTCGTATAGCCCATCAGCGGCTCGATGAACGGCGCTGTGCGTCGCTCGAAAACGAGGCGCCAGCCCTTCGAGCGGGCCTTGCCGAACGTGGTCACCGCGCGCGACGGCTTGTAGATGCGCGCGACCGCATCGTCTGTGAAGAGCGAGCGCCCCATCGAAAGGGGCTTGTGCAGGTTGTCGTTCGACGGCCACCCCTGCGGGTCTGGCATTCTGGTTGATCTGTCGACCTGTCTCGTCATCTCCATTGTTCATCCCTCCCTGTCTGGCGAAGGATGCTGCCGGCGGCGGCAGCTGGCCCGCCGCCGGCGCCTGCCATGCGTTAGCTCTTGATGGCGATGCGCTTGACCTGCGACTGCGCCCTCTCGCTCTTGGGCAAGGTCACGGTCAGCACACCATTGCTGAAGCGCGCGTCGACCTTGTCGTCCTTGACCTCGTAGCCGAGTGGGATGCGCCGCTCGAAGTGGCCATAGAAACGCTCGGAGAACTGCCGGTCCTTGTCCTCCGTCTCGGAGTGTTTTTCACCCTTCAACGTCAGCACACCGTCGTCGAGCAGAACTTCGATGTCCTTCTCTTCGAGGCCAGGTATCTCGGCTGTCACCTTGATCTCCTTCTCACTGTCGGAAATCTCGACGCTCGGCCAACCGCCGCTGAAGGCGGAAGGAGTGTTGAAAGAGGGAAGGTTCGAGCCGAAGCCGCGAAAGACGTCGTCGAACAGCCGGTTCACCTCGCGATGCAGGGACAGGAATGGGTCGCGCTCGCTATCGCGGAACACAGTTGGAACCTGGTTGCCGTTGCCGCGGTTCCAGGGGATCAGATCACGGACATTCATTGTTCTTCTCCTTCTGTTTGTTCGTTTGTTCCCGCCAGCGCCGGGGATTGCCCGACGCCGTGCCCAATTGGCGCTGTGGGAGCGGCTTCAGGCGGCCTGCTTATCGGCCTCGATCTGCTTCGTCTCGACCTTGGGCAGCGCCTCGCCGGCCGCAATCTCGATCTTGCGGGGCTTCATTTCCTCGGGAGTCTCGCGCTTGAGATCGATCGCCAGCAGGCCATTGACTAGGCTTGCGCCTATGACCTTCACATGGTCGGCCAACTCGAAGCGGCGCTGGAAAGGACGCTCGGTCACACCGCGATGCAGATACTGGCCGGTGTCGTCGCCAGCCTTTTGACCGGACACCATGAGCATGTTCTGCTCCTGGGTGATGGTCAGATCGTCCTGCGAAAAACCGGCCACCGCCATGGTGATGCGGTAGTCGTGCTCGCCAGTCTTGACGGTGTCATAGGGAGGCCAGTTGTCGATAGTTTCGACGCGGCTTGCAGCCTCCAGCGCGTCCAGCACTCGGTCGAAGCCGATGCTCGACCGGAATAGGGGAGAAAAGTCGAGAGTGGTTCTCATAGCCACATCCTCCTTTGAGCAATATGGATACAAGGTCTTCTGCCACCGGATGCTCTCCGGCCGGCATACCGGCCCCGATGGCGCCGGCGGTCATGATTTAGTTCACTGGATTGGCTGTTCAAGAGGCCGGCGTCTTACTATGCCTTTAACCGGAACTCGACTGGGTGCTGATGTCTTGGCACGTCTTCACCAGCCAGACTTCAGCGACTGACATAAAGATCGGACCTGCCCCTCGGCGACGCCCGATTGAGATCAGCACTCTGCGATGAGCAGACCAGGACTCGCCCGCTGCCGTACTCAAGCAGCAGGCCCAGCGCATCGCGTCCCACCTGCTCAAGCTATTTTTGAACGGCCTGATAACCTAGGAGCAACTTCTGGACGCCGAGAGGAACCGGGCCGGACGGCTAGAGCATCCGCTTCCGCCCCAGAACGTTGTGGCCGACAGCCAGCTGCACGTCGGCTAGGAAGTTTGCCCAGCTCCCCGGCCGGGTGCCGCCTGCCTTTTCACAGACGGAAGGGAAGCAATTGAGGAAGCGTGTGTGAAGGCTGGAGCAGGCGCTGAAGCCAGCCAGTTCACAGCCGCTGTCGTGAACGAGACAACTGAGGTTGGTGATGTCGGAGCTCAAGTTCCGCACCCCGTCGAGCGAGAGCCAGGTAGCGCCAAACTCATGGTCTGGATGGACGTCCGCCCGGCCTTCACATTGTTGGCCATTTGGAAGGCGGCGCGGTGGTGCCGCGGTGCCCGGCAAGACCGGCCGTAAGCACAGAGGCTCTCCCTGTGCTATTTGCTTACGATCAAGTCCACCAACCGAGGATCTACGATCGGGGAGCCGGTATATACCCGGACAAGTTCCTCAGCGTATTTTCGCCACTTGCTCTCCGGGATGCCTTCTTCCAAGACCGATTTTTGGAAGGTCGTCCTCAGAATATCCGCATCGAGTGCTGACAGTCCGTGTTTCGCCATGTTTCCTTCGTGCCCCCCGGCCCGGCTGCATCTCGAATGTAAGCCCGTAGGGGACCTGTTTCCCGAAGCTTCAAGCCGCGCGGTCAAGCGGCCTTCCTTTTGATGGACCGCAACCTCCAGGAGAAGGTGTCGGTCACCGAGATGGCGGCCAGATTGAATTGCTCCGGGCGCCAGCTGGAGCGTCTCTTCGGCATAGAGTTGGGCGCAAGCCCCATGGCCGCCTATCTAGCTCTGCGTGTGCACGATGCGAAATCGCTTCTCGACGCCAGCGATCTGCAGATCGGTGAAATCGCGTTCCGATGCGCCATCTAACGTGAGCGGTCCGGCATAAACCCCGCGGAACGCCGGACCGCTAAGGAAGTGCTCGCGCGTTCGCACTTCCTCGATCGAAAAGGCTTAGAGCTGCAACGCCGCAGTAACCGTATTCATTGGCGCCCAACCGATGCGCTGAATTTTGCAAGGCCTCACGTCGACCGCAAGTTTGTGTCCTGCGAAAATCAAGCCGATTCCGCTCGCAAATTCCAGTTTTCAGTCACCTACTGCCGAGCTTCCAAAGCCCTCAATTCCGTGCTCCTGAGCCATCCGTTCGTCCCTGCTACGGCCGATCAGCAGCTTAACCTCTGACCTTGGGGGCGACATTCCTGCGGCTAGCCACTTCGATTTCCTTTGCTTCCTTCTCTAGGCGATCCGGCGTGGCAGAACCCATCAGCGCATATGCCGTGCCACCTGACTGCCAGTACACGGTGGGCACTCGACCGTCAGTGGCCGGAGTTGGGGGGACGGCGTCTTCCCCGTTCATGGGAACTGCCACCAGCGTAATGCGGCCGACGCTTGGGGTATCAGCCGTCACAACCAGGCTCTGCTTCCCGTTCCAGGGTTGAACCTGAACGTCCTTCACCTGCCAAACAGTCGGAAGAGCGGGCATGCTTATGTTTACCGCTCCGATCAGCCGTTCGATCTTATCCTGCTTCGGCTCGCTGCCCTTCTCAGGGCCGGCATTGAGCTGGGCGACCCGTAAGGCGTCCCGCGCGGCGAGAATGAAAGTTTCATCCGCCTTTTGACCGCCTTGGCGAAGCGGCTCGGTCAACGAATTGGCTGACCAGCCCAAGAAGACCAGCGCCGCCGCAGCCAGCTGCAATTTGAACACGGCAAATACTTTCCTTCGTCGGAAGGCGTTCTCCAACTCCCGGGCCCTGTCCAGGCTTGCTCGAGGGGGAAACAGGCGCTGGGGCTGTAGATTGCGCAACGCTTCCATGCGCTGTGCTTGTGCGAATACCTCCGCCGCTGCTTCGGGCTCGCGGGCAAGACGCGCCTGGAGTTCAGACCTCCGGGACGGCAACAGCTCGCCGTCAAGAAACCGGTTTATCTCCTCTTCGGAAATTCGGTCACTTGGCCACATCACGGCCTCCCACTATCTTCAATTGAGCACGTGCGGCGTCGTTCGTCTTTTCCATATTGAGTTTCAGGGCAGTCCGGCCGCGGCTCAGACGAGACATCACTGTTCCCACGGGAACCCCAAGCACCGCGGCAGCATCCGAATAGGTGAAGCCTAAGACGGCGACCAAATGAAGCACTTCGGCTTGGTCAGACGGTACTCCCTCTAGCGCCCGTTGAACGTTGGAGAGCTCCGCGCAGTGTTCTTGTGATGGCATCAGCAACGGGTCGCATTGTTGGGCATAAGCGGCCAAGCGACGGCGCTCAGCATCAGCTCGGACAGCGCTGGTGAAAAATGTGTTCCGCACGATCGTGATCAACCACGGCATAAGCGGGCGCGACGCGTCGTAGGTGCGCGACAACCCGAGTGCCCGAACAAGCGCCTCCTGCACCAGGTCATCCGCGTCGGTGTCATTTTTTGTGAGCACCCTGCTGTAGCGCCACAGGTCCTCCAAGTGTGGAGTGACGTCGAAGTTCACCTTCATGGCCCTATATACTGACTGGGAGCCGAAACTATTCCAACCCACTCGACTACAATTTGCTTGGCTGCCGGTCTGATCCTGCCGATGGGATCAAATCGTCGCCTGGGACTGGATCCATCAACCGTGTTTCCAGCCACTCGCTCTCTCAATGAGATAATCGCGACTGACATTCATCTGGCTCGCCAGAGTTGCCAGCCCATCTACAGTTTTTGGCGCCAGTGGCACACCTAGCGGATTCCGCAACATAAAGGCTGCGCAAGGTCCGAGCGCTGCAATCCGCTACTTCGTGGCCGGCCGTGTCATTCCTGGCGCCAGACAGTGGATGATCCTTTCGACGAGGGAGGCCCAGCAGTGAAAGGACAACCAAGGAGGGCCTGCTGGGCCTGACAGGCGAGGGGCGACTAGCTTGCCTGTCTTGGAATATACCGGACAGCACCGGAAACTATTCCAAGGCCGCCGGATTTTTGCCCGCCCATGCCGAGACGGATCACAGCTGTATCTCCTTCTCGGGGGACGAAGAGATCGGCGCGGGCGTTAAAGAGATTAACGCCCCGACACCTTCAAGCGTCGTGCTTGGCATCGGGAGTGAATGGGTGCCGCCAAGCTGGATGATCACCAGCTCAGGCCGCTCTATCTGAGGCTGCGGGCAAACCAAGGCCGATGTCTGCAAGAGGCAAGCGAGAATGACCGGAACTAACAATCGGATCGGACGGACCGGTGCGAAAACCTCTTGCTGCCAGCAAAAGTAGGACAACTGCGAGCGCGACCAACGTGATCACGATAGCAGTTTTGAAAATCTCTCTCATGCCTTCCCGTTCAAGATGGTGAGAGTGAGCCTGCTGACATGAGCGGTGGCTCCCAGTCGATGTCGAGGCCATGAAGGCCTCGCACCAACCCGGTCTTTGACGAGGTCAGCAGCACAAGCAGGGCCATTGGAATTTCTATTTGCACGCGCTACTCGCCTGCAATGCGGCGCTCAATCCCATCAGGGAATATGCGTACTGGGTTTGGGTGCCCCTCCAAGACGTGGCGAAAAGCTTCATGTTGCTCCCGGCCCGCATGGCACTGACCATTGACCGATCCTCATTGGCGTTCTGAAGCCAGGCATTGTTGTCCTGCGTGAACATCGAGAAGCGCTGGTCTGCGATCACCACATGGATGTCTGACCCTGGCTTGAGCCGATACCCCATGATTGCGTCGGGCTGTTCCTCGACCGGTGTGCGCGAGACCGTTATGAAATTTTCGCCATGATCGATACCGGCCGGCAGTTTGGAAACGGGGACACTCAAGACATAGCACCTTGTCTTGTCAGCGCGATAAGAATAGACGCCCCAAGCGCCGTGCTGCGAGAGGAGTCTTGGGGCAGCCTGCACCCAAGTGATGGAAACTAATAAACATGCGACGCCCGCTCCAACTGATTTGATGCCCATTATTCCTTCCAGCTTAGCAGCGCCATAGAGTCCCCGAAGGGTTTTCGCCTGGCAAAATCGGCTTTCGGCTCCACTTGGTGATTGGAGGCTCGTGACCCCGTCAGCTTGCCATCACCACGATTCACGAAATGGTGAGTGGAAGGCTCCGGCCCGGAACAGGCAGCACGTTGTCCACAAGATAGGGGGTCGCTCAACAATCCGTCCTCTGGAATGCTTGCCTGTGATCGTCTGCAAAGCCACTCGACCCGCGTGGGCCACTTCAAAGCACCTCGCCGGGATAGACGCCCCACATACTCGTCTGCCTGATGAAGCCGGATTTGGGCCCTAGTCCAACAGCACACCATTGTCCGTCGCATCGGGTCAGTTCTACCCGCACGCAAGGCTGCAGCCAGGCAACAACCGAACTTCCAATGGACGGTTTGTCGCGCAGGGCAACGTTGTCCTTGGCCCAGGGCGCGACAACGCCCGCCCTGCGGCCTGACAGAAGCGCTCCATGAATCCATCCGCTGGTTCCGTCCCAGTCTCTGACCCGTCGCCAATTGTCATACTGTTGATAGACTTCCAGCGGCATTCCCGGGCGCATAAGGACCCATTCAACTTGGTACCCCATGCCAGGTCCGACACGAAGGTTGGCTGATGAGGCTCTAAGCGTGGCAAAGCGAGGCAGAACAAGAAGACTAGCCTTGGGGTGGAGTCCAGTCGCCGTTGCGGATCCTGCGAGCGATGCAGCTATCAGAATGAACCGGGCAAGAGAGATAGACCAGTGATGCCCGGCTTTGCTGAGGACCTTCGGGCCGAGATTCGCCGTCGCTTTCATGCAATCTGCCACGGAATGTGGAAAGGCAATCTCGCATAGCCACAAACGAGAGCGTTGATTGCCGGACGCCGTCCTATGCTCTTGTAGAAGCCCGACTGAGCTTTGAGGCGAGGTGGATTCCAATGCCGCGAGAAGATGCACAATTCGTCGTCCAGGTAGCGTCTGGCTCGGGCCACCGCACTTCAAGTCACCACGGGTCTCAGGTCAGGGCTTACGGGTTGCGACATACGCCTGTTGAGGTTCTCGCCAGCAGACGTATGGCATCAGCCCTTCGTCTGATCCTCAGACACAGTGCTCGTCGGAATCGCGTCCAACGCGATCAGTTTTTCCGCGCACAGATCGGCGGCGCCCGGTGCATCCTTTTTTATTCCGGCGAATTTGACCCACCCACCGTCAGTAATG
The DNA here is from genome assembly GCF_020164695.1 of Mesorhizobium sp. ESP6-5. Classification (NCBI taxonomy): domain Bacteria; kingdom Pseudomonadati; phylum Pseudomonadota; class Alphaproteobacteria; order Hyphomicrobiales; family Phyllobacteriaceae; genus Mesorhizobium; species Mesorhizobium sp. ESP6-5. The sequence continues at coordinate 144,993 of NZ_JAIUGR010000009.1, read as the reverse complement.
AAACCATCCCTCTGGTAGGAAGACGTTTCCTTCAGCTTGGCCAGATTTTGGCTCGCGTCGGATGCCGTGATAAACTTTTGGACACACAGATTGGCGGCCAGTTCTGCCCTGGCTTTTATGGCGGAGGTCTTGGCGATTTCCGCCGCCGTTCCTGCCAAGGTCCAGCCGCCGGCAGTGAATCCGATGATCATGGTGAGGACCACGGCGCCTACCAGTGACCAGAACCAGAGCGTCTTGGAAGGCCGATATTCTTCGAAGGGTTGCGACATTTCCTGGTTCTCCGTTTTGTTTGTTCTCTGTGGACTGGGCCAACCCCGGGTGCTCAAAAGCTTACTGCTGGCTGTCCAGCAGGTGGAGGGGTGGGGCATCTCACCGGCAGAGCTTCCGATTTGTCTGATGCACAATATACTTAGCAATCGCGGAATTTATTCCACGCCGGTCACATGTTTCCGAAGGCAAGCGCTACAGCCCTTGCCCTCAAGACGCGGATGGGCCTAGTGATCTGATAATAAGAACCTTTGCAAATCCCCGGCCTGGCGCGTCTGGCGGTCAGCAGGGAGATACCGATTCGCTCGAACTCCCAACTATCCGTGGCCGGCCGCAGTGGATTGACGAGACCCTGACTTGGGCTTCGGCGCGCAATGTTCAAGCTGCCCGAACAAACTGCTTCAGCTCCCTTCAAAACGCGAGCAAGGAAAGTGCCCGCCGCGGCACATTCCCGAACAGCCTTTCAGGATGGAATAGTTTCCCGGCATGCTCAGTAGATGGGGTGCGAGTAAGTTTCGATGTGCCTCGAGGCCATCGGCGGCCGCAAGGAGTGGTAGCGCGGGCTAAGTCTTGGGTAGCCAGCGCTTTGCGCTTAGGGAGGAGCGCCTTCCTATCAGCCCAGCGGCTGTTCCCTGGCCGCTGGGCCGGTCCGCATTTGTGAACAGATCGGCAGTCTTGACCATGGATACATTGCTTGAAAGCAGAAGATATTACCCGTCTATTTGCCCAGTCTGCGCGGGAACGGCACTCGAAGCCGATCTCCGGACGCAGCTGTGCGAATTTCAGTGCGGCTTTTGCGGGGCCTACGAAATCACTGGCGCCGCGCGCTCCGTAATGAAAGGCATCTCCCAGGAGTACAGGGAGTTGTGGCTGTCTCAGGCCCGAGACCGGGCTGTGGGTTCGCGGCACATCCCTCTCCTGGCTTGTATCAACGAAGAACCGGAGACGGCAGGCCGTCGTTGACACAGGGGAATGCTGCCGAGAAGTCCAACGCGCGAGCTCACGGCGGTTGCAATCCATCAACCAATGGAGACTTCAATGAAAGATATTCGATGATGCGTAGCATGCTAGCAATTGTAGTTGCCTTGGGAACCGTCGTTCCGGCCAGTGCTGTGCCGGCGTTTGTTCCAAAGGTCCAGTCCGCTTCCTCGGACGTGGTCCCTGTTCGGTACGATCGAAATCGCCTGATGTTTAGAAGAAATCACGGGTACTGGCGTGGTCATCGGGGCTATAGACATCACCGTCCCGGATATCGGCGACATAACGGCTGGTGGTTTCCTCCGGCAGCATTTGCGTGGGGCGCCATTATTGGAGGCGCCATGAGTCAGCCGCACGTGGTCGGCAATCGACACATCCGCTGGTGCTATGATCACTATCGCTCATACAGGGCATCCGACAATACATTCCAGCCATATCACGGTCCGCGCCGGCAATGCCGATCGCCCTACGACTAAGCCGTCCATAGGCTTCGCCAGTTGCCCAGTTTGGCTATGGCTCAGCGATCGTAAAGGGTGGCCCGGTAATCTCCATATCGAACTGGGCCGCAATCTCCTTGATAGCCGCTAGGTCGCGGGGAATCTCCAGTCCCTGCACGGCAACCGCCGGGAAAAAACTTTCGAGACCACCCGGGGACAGAATGGCGATCCATCGCGCAGGCTCGATGACGACGAACGTGTGTTCAACGCCAGCGGGGATGTAGAATATTTCTCCGTCGGTACGTTCGGAAATTTCCCCCGAGCACCAGAAGCGCAGCCGCCCTTGGAGAATGACGAAGAGTTCGCCGGACTGGAGATGGCGGTGGCGCGGCGGTCCGTCCCCCGGGCCAGCAGCGGATGCAAATGCCCCGAGCTTGCCGCCGGTCTCGCGTACCGTCAGAAGCGTTTCGTAATGCGTACCGTTCCAATCGGTTCGAGTACCAGGTGCTGCCCACGTTTGCATCGTCGCCACATGCGGTTGGAGTGAAGCTTGACGGCGTCACGAAAGCTACATTCAGACCCTAGGCCGTCGCCTCGTATGAACATATGAGATGCGGCGAGGAGTGCTTGTCAGCAAAGCCGCCTTCCGGCAAACTGTAAAACCCCTTCAGGCGAGGGAGCGGTGAATCCGGCACGCATGCACGACTTCGACGGCATGGTTGGGCAGATCTACGATGCGGCGGTCGAACCTGGCCGCTGGCGGCAAGTTCTCGAGACGCTGTCGGATTTCCTCGAGGGCGCCGCCACCAAGCTGACGTTTCAGAACGCAAGGACGTTGCACAGTGAGGCGAACTCGGTTCGCATGCCGCCGGAGGCGGACCTCAGCTATGCGCAGTACTACTACAAGACCAATGTGTTCCTGCCGCGCATCGCCAGGCTGAGCGCCGGCACGCTGATCCCGATTTGGGACCTCCTGCCGCGCGAGGTGTATCAGCGCTCGGAATTCTATAACGACTTCTGCCGGCCCGGCGACATGTGCCACTCGATCGGAGTGGTGTTGGCCAACGAGCCGGACGTGCGCGTCGTGTTCACCTGCGGACGGGCCGACGCGACAGGAGAGTTCGGCCCCGAGCACCTTGATCGGCTGCGCCGTATCGGGCCGCATCTGGTCCGGGCGGCGGGCGTGGGACTGCGGCTCTCGCGTGCTGAGATCGTCAGGAGTGCCAATGTCGAGGCGCTCCACCGCATCGCCCAGGGCGTGCTGATCGTGGCGGCGAACTGCGAGATCCTGTTCGCCAACCGGGCCGCCGAAGCGTTACTCACCCAGGCTGACGGGATCAGGATCGAGAAATCGTCGCTGCACGCGACCAGCCCTGCGCATGCCGTGCAGCTTCGCCGGTTGATTGCCACGGCCGCAGACCGGTCGGAGGCCGCGGGCGGCGATATAGCGCTCACGCGCCCGGCGCCGCGCCGGCCCCTGAGCGTGCTGGTGGCGCCGCTCAAGATCGAGTTGACGTGGTTCGTGCCCGGCCGCCCAGCCGCGATCGTGTTCGTGGCCGATCCGGACAGCGCGCCGCGCACCCTGCAGGGCCAGTTGCGCGATCTCTACCGGCTAACCCCGGCCGAGGCGGCCGTGGCCACTGCGGTCGCCCGTGGTGAAGGGCTGCAGGCCGTTGCAGACGAAGTCGGCATCAGCCTGACCACGGTGCGCACCCACCTGCAGCACGTCTTCGAAAAGACTGAGACGCGGCGACAGGCAGAACTGGTGCGCCTCATCGCCGCCAGTGGGTTCTACGAGCGACACTAGCTGCACCGAAGCGAGGCTTGGCCCAAGCTGGTAGCAGAGCCTTCTGCAACTCGACGATTAGCACTAACGCCGATCCAAGGTTCTGATCCTCACTGTCCCTCTGCAGACCGGCCGGTCTGCTTTCGGGCTCCAATCAGCCGAAGCGTATCCTCACCATGGAGAGAGGGGCCGACCCTATCAGAAGGACTCGTTTGGGGTAGTTTCCCGCCGCACGCTCTGGCCGCGGGTTATGTCTGGACGGCTTTTTGCCAAGCGTGCTTACGCGCGCGTTGTCAAAGTTGAGAGCTGATTGGTGTCGTAGCGGTTTCGCAATTCGGCAAGCGCTTTTGGATTTGGCGCACCCTGTGCCGTCAGTTTGGCGAGTTCCTCGAAATAATGCTCATGTCCGGGCGGCGAGACGGTCATCAGGACACGAGCCGGACTTTCACTGATATTGGTGATGTTGTGCGGCACCCCCGGCGGGATGAACAGATAAGTTCCGGGCATTGCGCGAATCGTCCTATCGCCGACATGCCACTCACACTCGCCCTCAAGCAGGTAAAAAGTCTCTTCCTGCACTCGGTGAACGTGCAGCCCAGTGGCGAAACCCGCCGGAATCGTCCAATCGAACATGCTCGTGTGTTTGGAATTTTCGGCGGTGACGAGGAAAACCATAGGGTGCCCACGTAGCATGACGCCCTTCTTCTCATCAGGCATGCGAACAACGGTTTCGGCGCTCATTTGATCCTCCACCCAAGTGCTTACCATTGCAAGCACCTGTCCAAGATCTGCGGTTCGCGCCGGAAAGTGGTGAATTTCTTACCAAATATCTGCTAAAATCGTCGAATGACAGTGGGGAGCGACTTCTACCAGTTTGGCCCGTTCCGCCTCGATGCGCAGGTGGGCCTTCTATACCACGGGACCGAGCCGACGATGCTTGGGCAGCGTGCCGTGGCGTTGCTGTGCCGGCTGCTTGATCACGCCGGCGTACCGGTGTCCAAGGATGCGCTGGTCGAGGCCGCCTGGGGCGGATTGGCGGTCGCCGATAACAATCTAACGGTGCAAATCGCATCCCTGCGCCGGGTGCTGGCGGAGACAGGAGATGCCAAGCCCTGGATCGAAACGCTTCCGCGCCGCGGCTATAGGTATGTCGGACCGGCCGTTGCCACAAATGCTCCTGACGCTTCAGCGGCCGCCCGGGCCATATCCGCACCGATATTACCTGACAAACCGTCCATCGCCGTTCTGCCATTCTCGAACCTGAGCCACGATCCGGAGCAGGAGTACTTCTCCGATGGGATGGTCGACGACATCATTACTGGTCTCGCGCGCATCAACTGGCTTTTCGTCATAGCGCGGAATTCCACCTTTACTTACAAGGGACGCGCCGTGGATGTGAAGCAGGTGGGCGGCGAGCTTGGCGTGCGCTATGTACTCGAAGGCAGCGTGCGGAAGGCCAGCGATAGGGTGCGCGTGATCGGCCAGATGATTGACGCTTCGACCGGCATGCACGTTTGGGCAGAGCGCTACGACCGAAGTTCCCGCGATGTTTTTGCGCTCCAAGACGAGATCGCGCTGTCCATAGTGGGCGCGATTGCGCCGAGCTTGCGGAAAGCGGAAATCGAACGTGTCAGGCGGAAGCGCCCTGATAGTCTCGACGCCTATGATCTCGTTCTGCAAGCCCAGCCCGACGTCGATTCAGGTATGCCGGAGCAGGTAGCCAGAGCTTTGATGCTTCTTGAGCGCGCGGTTGCGCTCGAACCCACCTATGCGCTTGCACATGGCAATGCTGCGATGTGCCACCACTGCTTGTTCCTTCGCGCCGGCCTGCAGGAGGCCAACCGTGCTGCTTCGATCCGCCACGCCCGATTGGCCATTGTCCATGGACAGGACGATGCACTTGCCCTTACGTGGGCCGGCTTTTCGATAGGCATGGATGCGCACGATCGCGCCGCTGCGTTCACGGCATTGGAAGCTGCCCTCGGCATCAGCCCGTCATCGGCGCTGACCTACATACTTGGCAGCGTCGTTCTCGGATGGGCAGGCGAAGCCGAACGCGCCTTAGAATGGAGTGAGCAGGGTATGCGGCTCAGCCCCTTCGATTCCTGGGCCTGGGCCGCATTCGATGCGCAAGCAATGAGTCACCTGCTGCGCGGCCATTACGAAGAAGCTTGTCACGCAGCCTATAAATCGGTTCAAGCCAAATTCGGCACATAGCATCACTTATGTGCAATTGGCCGCTGCGCTAGCCAAACTTGGCCGGCTGGACGAAGCGAGGGCCGCCGCCGCGCGTGTCCGTGAACTGCATCCAATGTTTCGCTACAGTCGACAGTTCGCCGCGGTTAACTGTGCCCCGGCGCTCGCGGACTGCCTTGGTCACGCGCTAAATATTGCCGGCCTGCCGGAATAGCGTGCATGGATTCTGCACGTCTTCATATTCACCGACTCGCGCCATCATTCATCATCTTGGAGGGCTGCGGCTCAGGCGGCGATGTCGGGCCCGGACAAATCGGTCTGCTTCTGAAAATTTATCCCCAGGAACTGGAAGGTCTATGCTCGTCCCCACTCAAGTCCGACAATTAACCCCGGAACGAACGGTAAGTTTCGGGCAGTGACAGCATAGCGCCAAACGGCGAGGAAGAGGCGACTGAGAACGGTAGCCTACCGCGGAGCGTTCCCCATAGACGCACCGTCCGGACACGGCGCCGAAGCGGACTTCCGCTGCAATGCCAGCATTGCGCCTAAATCGGGACAACGAGCAGAGCACGGCGCATCAGAGGAGCGCATTAGGCCGCGTCGCGGCAACCGCAATGGGAACCAGCGGCTCCTGGAATTTTGCGTCAGCTGGACTTCAAGCATAAAGCGCCGGCGCAGAGCGAAGTTGGCCAACGCCGCCTCAAGCTGTCGGATGTTTCGCTAACCAGACGAACCGCTGGCGCGCCTGAACGCGGCAACGGGAGGCTGGTTTTCTGAACTTTGGCCGACTAATAAGCCGAGCCTTGATCAGAAACCGGCCGCATCGCTGTTTACGATCGATGGAGGATTTCCTAACCGGTCCGAGCCAGCATCGCCTGCAAAGCGCTCCGCATGCTCCCGCTGGATATGCTGAAAAATCCCCCGTAGGGCTGACTAAGGTCTGCGATAACGAACATAACGCTGCTGAGTGAGATCGCGCTTAGAAGCATAAGGGTCAATGTCAGTTTCGTTCGTGGAGCGATGAGACCGTGGCAGGCGAAAATGATCATCAGCCACACGATCAGAATTCCGTAGAAGGGCTGCAGCAATTCACTGCGCGCGGCTTCGATCACGCTGAGACGGGCCGTAGAGACTTTATCATATCGGGCACGGCACATCGCTGCGATAGCCGTGTGTTGCGGATCGGCTGGCATGAGTTCGTTCACCTGGAGACCGATCTTGTTCATTAGCTCTTGAAGTTTCGGTGTGGCGCCCACAACAGGCATACGCGACGTGTCAGGGTAGGAAACACCGGTGGGCCGAGCTTCGTTAGGCCAAGTGCTCGCAATAACGGCAGCGGTGTAACCTGCTAGGTCGACGCGAATGCGCGCGGCGTCAGTTCCGTAGTCATGTAGGCACGCATCCATGAGGTCAAGCTGCAACGCATATTGCTGCCGGTCGAGGGCCGAATTGTCGTAGGCCTGCTTCACCGACGCGGTGAGAAGACCGAGAACAACCGCCGCAAAGGTCGCAAGCAAACCTACGGTTAACTGCATCAGCAGCGTGGCTTCCGGAGTCTGGTGCTGCGCGGGAAGCCAATCCCGGATAAGGATGCCCAACCCTGCTCCAACGCATAGCAGCAGAAAGACCACTATTGCTGAAAACACCTCTATCACATTGCGCCTCCATCGACTGTCCAATCCGCCCGCGATCACCGTACCTTCGTCTTTGTCGCGCGTAACCTCTCATTCTGCCACAGGACCCAAGGTGATATAGCCGGTCCCGCCCGCTGCCGTTCCACTCCGGTACGTGAGGGTAAAGTCGTCGAGCGTATGCCGGCCGGCGCCATGCTGAACCGTTGCGGGCATCGGCGATTCTCGAAGACGCGTTTCGAAAATTCGATGTCGGTCTCATGCCGCCGTGGGCGGGCCATCCTTTTAGTTGGCTTTACCTCGGTGGAATACTCTCTTCTCACGTGGCTTTCGGGAGAATGTTTAATGACTACAGCACTCATGATCATCGATGTGCAACAGGGGATCCTCGCGAATCTGGTCGATGGCGGTCAGCAGGTCGTTATCGACCGCGAACTCGAAGCCGTTGCGGCCCGGCTTGGCCGGTTGAAACTCGCTGCGGAGGCGGCTGGCGTACCGGTCGTCGTCGTTCAGCACGACGGGGACGCAGGGCACCGCCTCGAAGTTGGGTCGCCGGGCTGGCAGCTGCGCGAGGAGGTGTCCGCGATCCAGGACACCATCCTCATTCGCAAGCGGAGCTGCGATGCCTTCCACAACACCGATTTAGCCTACCGGATTCGAGAGCTCGAGGTTGACCGCCTGGTTATCGGTGGCTGCATGACTCAATTCTGAGTTGACACGACCACGCGCCGCGCCGTCTCGGAGGGATTTGATGTGACGCTCGTCCGAGATGGGCACACTACGGCGGATTTCGGTTCCCTCTTGGCCGAGCAGATCGTCGATCACCTTAATCGGGTGCTTTCGGGGTTCGACGCAGGCCTGAAGAAAGTAGGCCTTCTGCATGCAGATGAGATGCGCTTTTGACGATTTCGCGCTGATGTGTGGCCCCGACGCTCTGGAATTGAAACTCCATTGCGGTGCGGGCGGCAAACAGGACAGCAAGGATCACCCAGCGACTGCGCGCGGCTTCCCCAACAAATATTCGGAATTTATGCAGGCCTAATATTCTGGTTCAACCGGAAGAAGTTGGTCGGGTCGTACTGCTTCTTGATGGCGGCGAGACGCGCATAATTTCCGCCGTACGCTTCGCGTACGCGCTCGTCACCCTCATCACCAAGATTGTTGGAATAGACACCGCCGGTAGAGAATGGCCTGACGGCATTCCACAAATCGCGCGCCCAACGCATATTTGCCTCGTCATCGGCCGGATCGTCCCAGATGGCGACGGGAAAGCAGTCAAGCGCCGCATCGCGATTGCCGTAGGGTGAGTGCGATGCAGGCACGCGAGCGATCGCGCCGCCGACCTGCTGGAAAACCAGCAGGGAGTAGCGATTGGGAGCTCTTGCGTAAGTGTCCAGCAGCGCGTCAATCGCACCATCACTAATCTCCCGCAGGAACTGCGCTTTCCAGTAATAGCGTCGTCCGCGTGGAAAGAGGCTGTCGCCGGCCGATTGAATCTGAAGATAAGGAACGGCTTGAAGTCGGCTTTCGATGGGAGATCCGAACTTCATCAGCGGTGCGATGACGGGTTCGCCCGCTTCGGGTGATCCGATATAGCAAGCCGAGATGCTGAACGCGAAGTCGCCCGAGGGCAGCGTGACAAGTGCTGCGTCGACGCTCGCCTCGTCCGGAGCGTCACGGGAGAATTCGTGGTAAAACCGCATGGCCTCGCGCGCTTGATCGTAGGCGTACAGCACCGACCCCACCAGAAGAGCCGGGCCAAGCGCGTGTAGCCGGTATTCGAACGCCGTAACTATGCCGAAATTGCCGCCGCCGCCACGCAAGGCCCAGAACAGCTCGGGATGCTCGCCGGCGCTGGTTCGCAACAGTCGTCCGTCGGCCGTGACGATCTCAGCCGCGATCAAATTGTCGCAGCTCAGACCGTGCTTTCGTCCGAGCTTGCCGAAGCCTCCGCCAAGCGTGAGACCGGCAATACCGGTGTCGCTGTTGACACCCATGGTCGTCGCAAGACCGAAGGCTTGTGTGGCTGCGTCGAACTCGCCGAGGTTCACACCGGCTTCGGCTCTGGCGATGCGGCGCTCAGGATCGACGACAATCTTCTTCATGCGGGAAAGATCGATCACCATCCCATAATCGCAGACGGACAACCCGGCGACGTTATGGCCGCCGCTGCGAATTGCGACGAGAAAGCCATGTGACCTGGCAAATGCCACGGCATGCACGACATCTTCAGGAGTAGCGCAATAGACGATTGCCGCAGGGCGTTTGTCGATGGCTCCGTTCCAAACCGCGCGCGCTTGGTCGTAGCCGGGGTCTCCCGGCAAGATCACATCGCCCAGTAGGCCCTTCCGTAGCTGTTCCATCGCCGTACTCGAAAGAGATGGGATGGTTCCAACAGCACATCGGTCTGTCGTGGCATCTCCATTCCGCCGCCCTCGTTCCAAGAGGATTAGGGTCGCACAGGGTCCACCCTTCTGCAAAAGCGAAATTCTTAGCTGCTAGATGAGGGGAATTCATCTAGACTGACGGCATGACAAACGGCCCGCCTCTACGCGCTTTACACGCCTTCGAGGCGGCCGCTCGGCACGGCAGCTTCAAGGCGGCAGCGGTGGAACTCGGCGTGGTGCCGACAGCGATCAGCCACCAAGTCCGCCTGTTGGAAGAGATATGCGGTCGCAAGCTGTTCCAGCGCCGACCGCGCCCGCTCGTGCTGACGAGCGCGGGAGCGCGACTGTTTCCTATCCTCCGCAACGGCTTTGATCTGCTCGCCGGCTCCCTTACCGCAGTCGCCGAGCCGGATCCTCAAGCACCATTGCGGGTGACAAGCCCGAATGCTTTCGCGAGCCGATGGCTGGTTCCTAGGCTCGAGAAGTGGCGAGAGGCCAACCCGGCGGCAGTGCCGCTGGAGATCATCGGGACGGACACAGTTCTCGACCTGCGCGCCGGCGCCGCGGATGTGGCGATCCGCTACACACGAAGCCCGCCTTTGGGCCTCGCGGCGCAAGAGATCTGCCGCGATTCCTTCTTTCCCGTTTGCAGCCCCCGTTTGCTGGCAGGCGATAAGCGGGAAATTAAGCGTGCCGCCGATCTCCTGCGTTATCCGTTGATCCATTTTGACTGGATGAACCGGGATCCGGAGGCTCCCACCTGGCGCCGATGGCTAGCGACGGCCCGTTCAATAGACCCGGAGCTAACTGCCGACAAAGCCTGGGATTTGAGTTTCCGCGAGGAACTGCATGCGATCGATGCGGTTGTGGCCGGGCAAGGAATAGCGATCTGTAGTGACGTCGTGGTCGGTCGTGAACTGGACAACGGCATGCTCGTCAAAGCGCATCCATTGTCCTTGCCGGGCTACAGTTTCTATGTCGTATGGATGCAGCACAGTCCGCGATCCGCCGTGATAGAGTCGTTTCTGGCGTGGATGAGAACCGTCGCATGATACTGGCGGACCGGGTGGGCAGCGCGACTTTGTGATCTGACCCGGGCGAGCAGCACCCATTGCCTGAGGGGGCCCCGGGCAGAGCGGGGAGCCTATGCCTCAATCGCCGACATAAGGCGCGGGAAGCGAACCTTGCCTACGTTTGCCTGAGGAGGCTGGCACTCGCGGGGCGGTCCGCTTCGCGCCCTCATCTCGGACGTTCGGCAAACTTTACCTCGCTCGAAAGCGACGGTCTGCCCAACGCAACATGAGTGCGTTGCTCGATGATGGGCCTGATCCAGCAATGACCCCGCATGTCAGGTTCCAACATGGAGGTTCTCATGTCGATGATCATTGCCGTCGTCCTTCTTACTGCTCACATGCATCCAAATGCAGCGATGAGTTTCTCGGACCGACTGAATCCTAGAAAAAGCCGGCCTTTCTGAAACCGGAGAGGAAGAGCTCGAAGGATGACGGGTCTGCGAAGGGAAGGTGGGCAAGGTAGCCAAGCGAGAGGTCCGGTTGCCGGCTCAGTGTGGCCTCGACTGCGACATGCGCGTTTGCCATCTCGCCCAGATGTGCGTAGGCCGCCGCAAGAAAGGCATGGATGAAGAACTGGTCGCCGGCCTTCCGATAGGCGTCGATGGCCTCGGCATATCGACCGAGCAGGAACAGCGCGCTGCCCTTCACCTCCCAGAACCAGACCGGGGGCAATGGGTCGAGCAGTATGGCCCTTTCGAGGACCGCCAAGGACTGCTGCGGCTGGCCGCCGTAGTTGAGCCAGCTTGCATAGTCTCCGGCAATGTTGACGTCGTGCGGATTGAGCGTCCGGGCCTGCTGGAAATACAGTCCGGCATCCCCATGCTGGCGCATATGTACAAGCACGAGACCCATGCTCTGGTTGCAGATGCCGTCATTCCGGTCGAGCAGGAGCGCCGTGCGCGCAGACTGCAAGGCACTTTGCAGCGTACCAGGATCGCGGTCGTACCAGAAGCGCGCAACCAGGCACTGCGCCAGATAGGCATGACCTTGAGCAAAAGCCGGATCGAGTTCGGCGCTCCGGGCGAACATGGATTCGCCCTTGTCCATTTCATACTGATGGTAGTGCGCGCGACCCTGCAAGTAGTAGTCGTAGGCGGCCCAATCGGCCGGCGGCGTTCGCCGCGAGCGGGTAGTCGCATCTGCCTCGGCGGCGCCTTGGACAGTTGAAGCCACGAGGGCCGCCACCTCCTCCTGAACCGAAAAGATGTCCTCGAGCGCTCGGTCGTAGCGTTGAGCTCACAAATGGAAGCCGCTGGCGCCGTCGATCAGTTGCGCCGTGATCCGGATGCGGTCCCCGAGCCGTCGCGCGCTGCCCTCGACGAGGTAGCGCGCGCCGAGTTGCCGGTGGACTTCTGCGGGGTCCGGCGCTGGCCCACGAAACTGAAAAGATGAATTGCGCGCGATCACCAAGAGCGACCGGTATCGAGCAAGTTCAGTGATGATATCTTCGGTGATGCCGTCGCTCAGATATTGTTGGTCCTGATCGCCGCTCAAATTGGCGAAGGGCAGCACCGCAATGGCGGGTTTACCGGATGGCGCGATCGGTCGCTGCACTGAACCTTCCACGCGCTCGACAGGCGCGGTGAAGCGGTAGCCGACGCGAGGCACGGTGGCGATCCAATCGCCACCTTGGCCGGTAGGGCCGAGCGCCTTCCTCAGCGTCGCAATCTGGACGGTGAGATTGCTTTCCTCGACCGCCAGGCCCGGCCAGGCAGCTTCCATCAGCTCGGCCTTGGTCAGGATGTCGCCGGGCCGGGCCGCAAGCGCGGCGAGCAGCGTGATGCCGCGATGCCCGATGGAGATCGGTATGTCCTGCCGCAGGAGCGTCCCCTTCTCAGGGTCGAGCACGAACGGACCAAAGGTAAGGTGAACCCGTTGCATCGCGCCATATTAGACGTTTCGGAATTTTTCGGAACAGTTTCGGCCGCGCTTTAGTACGCAGCTCCGCTCATCCGCCACAGTAACGTCGCCGTTAGCAGCACCAAGAAAGGATGAGCCAAATGAGCACGCAGCTTTTTCTTACCTCAAGATTATGCCAGTCTTTCTGGAGCGAACAGCCGACGTGGACGACTGGACCGGCATCGGTCTGGGCGAGACTCATCGCCCTGCGCGGCCTGGTCGCGGTCTGGCGCGAGCGCATGTACTATCGCGAGGAGCTGAAGCGACTGGCCGAAGATGGGCCTCAGCGGATCGACGACGTCGGTCTTACCCTGGCTGCCGTCGAGGCGGATCTTCAAAAGCCGTTCTGGCAGGCGTGATTTGGATCCATAGCTGTGAACTATTATCTGCCTGACTAGCAAAGTACTTGGGGACTTCAAACTCGGGGTGCCGCACTCGAAAGTGTAAGCTTATTACCGCTGCAAATGAGCCGCTGAGCAGCGGCTTTCGGGGAGTGCGGTGGGGCTTGGAGAATCCGCGATGGGGGTGATGGCGGCCATTTCGCTTGCATCGGCTAACGTCTGCTCCGCTATTATCGTCACATTGAAGGGCCCAGTCCGCACGCGACCCCGCCGCAGTTAGCTCCATCTAGTTACCCTCCCGGCCAGTCAAGGCCGAGGAGAAATGAGATGGGTCACTCTCACTATCATGCTGCAGCTCGTGACCGCCGCCTGGAAGGCGGGAAAGACCGTCGGAAGAAACGCCCTTTGACACTGAAGCAGATATGGTCAATCCGCTTCTTCTTGGATCGAGAAGGGAGGGTTCGCGATTGCGCTCTTTTTGATCTAGCCGTCGACAGCAGGCTTCGTGGCTGTGATCTGGTTAAGATCAAGACGGGAGACTTCGAGCCCGATAAGCGCGGCGATGAGACCACATTCGACGGGCGCACCAGAACCGCCGCGGATGAACTTATCAATGTGCTTCTGCATGTTTCATTTCTAGTTTCTCCTCATGGCATAGGCATCGACATTTGCCGCTCCGTTAGGTTCGTCTACCTCTTACACTGCAGCGCTTTTCAGCAGCCGGATCTTTCGTCGATCGTAAGAAATTTAATGATCGCTTTGAGACTTCGGAAGCCTTCTTCTGAATTAAGCCTTCCTGCTCCGCACCCGAGACGCTCGGCGGCTCTTTGCTATTGACACAGTCAACTTGCGGCTGGTGCAAAGCAACAGGAGAGTGTCATGAATTCTTTCGTGAAAACCTTCGCCAACATTCTTGCGAGCAGCGCAGTCATGCTTTCATTGTCGCTTCCGGCAACGGCTGCTGGTGGCGTCGGTGCTGGTTCCTCGGTCGGCGGCGGCGGCATCAATGCCGGAGCTGGTGCATCGATCGGCGGCATCGGCGCTGGGGATGGCACGTCGATTGGCGGCGCTGGTGGCGTAAACGCGGGTGCTGGAGCCAAAGCCGGTGGCCCCAGCGGCGTCGGCTTAGTGCCAATGTTGGTGGGACGGGCGGCATCAACGCCGGGCGTGGCGCCAATGTCGGCGGCACAGGCGGTGTCGGCGCAGGCGTGGCCATTGGAAACGAAACGAATCCCAGCAATCCGTCGAACCCGAGCACCCTCTCGAGCGCCAACATTCGGGGTGCAGTGGCTCAGATGTCAGGCTCGCAGGTAACGCGCATGAAGAAGCGGTGCTCCGACGTCCTCAGCGATGAGGGGACTTATGACCGGGACCTGCGCCAGCTCTGCCTGGTGATAGCACGCCGCCGAGGCTGAAGGGGAACCAGCCGTGAGGTTTTGGCCGCACTCTCCTGGCCTCCGGCCGGTCGGAAAGCCCGCCGTCAAGGCGGGCTTTCTGTTGCCGTTTCACTGCGGCACATTTGGACGGGCACCGAAAATTGCGTTCTTATCCTCAATGTATGGAAGCCATCCGCCGGCACGGCGACCGTCAGAAGCCTTGCGGATGACAGAGACCGTTGTCTCGTTCCTAAGCCGCCTCGGCAGCGACGTTCACCGCTGACTCGGCGAGCTGCGTGAGGGTTTCGTCGGTGTCCTTTTCCTCGCCAAGGGTAAGCTCAAGAAGCTTAACCGCTTCGGCCATGCCGAGCTCGCTAGCCCAGGTGCGCATCGTACCATAGCGGGAGATCTCATAGTGTTCGACTGCCTGAGCCGCCGCAAGGAGACCAGCATCGAGAGCCGGAGAGCCCTTGTACTCGTCCATGATCTCGGCGCCTTCCTCCGTTATACCCATGATGGCGGCGCAGGTCTTGCCCTGGGGTTTCTTGCCGAGAGCGCCGAATATTTTTTCCAGTCGCGCTACGTGCTCCTGGGTCTGGCCGCGGTGCTTTTCGAAGGCTGCCTTAAGGTCAGGGCTTTGTGCCGCCTTGGCCATCTTGGGAAGTGTTGCCAGGATCTTCTTCTCGGCGAAATAAATGTCCTTCAAAGTGTCGATGAAGAGTTCGTTCAGGCCTTTCGTCGAGGCCTTTTTGGCGGTTGCCATGACTGTCTCCCTTTTTTCACTGCCTCACAAAACGGGGGCGGACGAGAAACAAAATTGCGGCAATCCAGTTCCATCGGGATTTGACTAGCGTGCCGAACGGCTTTTGCCGGCTGCGCGCGCAGATCCGGGCATCAACGGCAAGGAGCCGAGTTGAATGCGCCTGGCGTTAGCCGGCGCCCGTTCGCGGGAGGGCATCTGGAGAGCCTTTGGGTGCGAAGCGCCATCACCAGCCAGGTGAACCCCGAGCGCGTAGATACCAACGCGAGCCATGCAGCCGATAGCGAACACAATCGCCGATCGGCCGGTTCACAACAGACCCCGGCCAGTCAAGTACAGACCGTCTCGCACCGCAATATCATGCCGCGTGCACCATGTAGCCTGTCCGACGCCCGATGAACCGCGCCTTCTGCCGGGTACGGCCCCCTCCGTACCCATTTAGGATGACCGGAGGTCCGGCTCGGTGGTACTCATTGAGGGACCGCTGGGGGAGAAATATTGTGCTATCGCGAATGCTTTGAGGTTATCCTCGCGAAGTTGGTGCGAACCTGTTAGCCCTAGTCGATGCATATCGCGCACGCTCAGCACGAACATGGCCCTTTCTTCGTCGCTATCGGCGCATCTGGATCGGATGGCCTCAGCGACATCAAAGACCTCCTTAGCAACCTGCCCAATGACCTGCAGGCCATCGTCCTCGTGGTCTTGCATCGGCCCAGCGATAAAGTGAGTCACCTGAGAGAGGTTTTGAGTAAGAGGTCACTAATGCCGGTTATGGTCGCCGATGAAGATGACGTCTTCCACGTCGGACGCTGCTACATCGGCCAGCCAGACGCGCACCTGTCATTAGCCGCTAGAAGCAATGTGAAACTTGTTGAGGGCGCTGGACACATACATCGCGGGCAGACCGTCGACATCCTCTTCAATTCTGTGGCCGTTCACGCCAAGACGTGCGCAATCGGCATCGTGTTATCGGGCTCGCTGAGTGATGGCTCACGTGGACTTGCCGCAATAGCCCACGCCGGCGGTGCAACGATGGTCCTTACCGAGGCCGGCGAGATCAAAGCCGGGATGCCGATGAACGCGGCAATGTATGATGGGCCGCTCGACTTCACCGGTTCTGCCGATCAGATCGCCGGTGAGGTCATCCGAAGAGTGCGGCGAGCTCAGCCCCAGCCACTAATTGTTTAGATCCAAGACGAGGGGCAATTGAACCTGATATTTCGGCTGGTTCGACGGTCGGCAGCTCGCGTGCTGCTGGTCAGGGTCCCCGAGACCCGGCCGGGCTCGCTTTCCCGCCAGTGAGGGGGGCCGACTGGCGATCGGCCAAGGCGGCCGGCGCGTATGCTGGGTTTGGACCAGCGCAGCGCACTCCGACGTCCTTCGCGCTGCTGGCCAAGGGCAAACTTGGTCGGCCCGGGCTTTTTTTTGAGGGCGCGGGCTTCCAGGTCGCAGGACGCGCTTGTTGGTTAAATCGAGCGCGGCATGCGATCCTGGGCATAGATGGAGCGTGCCAGCACGTCTAGGCGCTTCAGGGCCTCACTCGGTTGATCTGAAACAATCATGTCCTGATCTCTTGCGGCTTTGACAAAGGCTGCGAAAGCGATGGATTGCCGGCAGGTTCCTGCCTGAGCCTCCTCCAGCAAACGCAGTGCCTGTCGATAGGAATGCAAGTGCTTGTTCTTCCATGCGGCCGCATCCATTGCCGCTCGGGCTTCGACCACTGACTGGATGGCCGTCGCCGCTTGGAGGTTCGTAAACCTAATCTTCACAGGCAGGAAAGCACTCAAGTCAGACCCTCCTCCTTGACGGTGATAAGGCCTTCCAAACTTTTCAGGCTGAAATTGGTTGCAGTAGCCGCTCCTTTTGTGCAGAACGGGTCTTGCTCGTCGCGATCTGGTGATCGCAGCGGCGCGGCTTTTTTACTTGCGCCAGGTGCCGGTGGTGCGTGCTTCGGGGCGGGTGAGCGACTTCCTGCGGGCCTGCATTCAACCCTTTTGCCTAGGCGATTTCCCACCGGCTCCCTGGCGCGTTCAATCAGCTTCGTATGGCTGTCGCGACGATCCTTGCCGTTTCCGAGGTCGGTCTGCGAATCTCGAATTCCTTGAACCCGGCATTTCGTAGCGCAGCAATTACGTCATCTGGGTCGCGCGGAGTAAAGATATCCGCCGGCATGTTCAGCCGGTCCATATGGACCTTGGGGAGGAAGCCCAACACGATGCGCCCGCCTGGCACCAAAACGCGCGCACCGCTGATCCAGCTTCAAGGCTTTGCCAAAAGTATACCGTATGAACGCTTAGTGTCTTGTCGAATGTCGAATCCCGCAACGGCAGTTTTTCTACTGTACCGACGTGGAACTCGGCTCGTCCGGCGCTCACAGCATCGGCAAACCGGCGACGGGCGGTTTTTACCACGTCTTGAGAGCGATCAACACCGCAGACCAATGTTGCGCCACGGAGAAGGCGAGGCAGTGCTGTGCCGCCCCCGAACCCGACCTCTAAAACTCGATCTTCTGGCACCAACTGAAGTTGATCGAGAGCGTAGCTGTTCAGCCTTGCGTTGCCGCGATTCATTCCTGCGCGGACAAGCCAGCCGCCGATCCCCGACGGCCAAGAGAGCTGCTTAGCGATGAACCTTGGCGCCAATAGAGTCTACCCCCCGGTGACGATCATAGAACGGTTCGCCGGGGACGAGCAACCGTCGACGAGCTTCGGCAGGGCTTCGGTGCCGTGCTAGTGGTTACGTGTGAGCCTGTTCTCAGTCGTATCAACGAACTGATTTAGAGGGCGCAGCAATGGCAGCTTCGATGCAGAACATTGGAAACTTACCGCCAGCCTCCAGGCATTCTCGAAGGCTTGAGGAATTGCGAGATTCTGCCGCTGAAATCCGGAAGCGACATGTCGACGTGAAAATTTCGGGACTTGAGGCTGCGAAAGAGCTCGACAATCTGGTTAAACATACTCGAGCTTCCTAGAACGGTTGCTCGATATCTAGCAACCGACCCTGCCACCGCTCACACTCCAGAACCTGCCCGCTACCAAGACCTCTCCGGTGGCGGGCCCTTTTTTGAGCCCCACAGAATTAGAACCGGTGTTGCCGTTGGCTTCTTGTGGGCTGCGGAACATCTGGCTGCGACCATGGTTCGGGAGCTGGCCGCACCACTCCCGCGGCCTTCCCAAGTGGCTTGCCCGCTGGCTTCGGTCAGCGGGCTCTTTCATGCCCGGAACATTGTCCCGTAGGGGAGGTTAACCATACGGTGGTCGATTCCCTCTGGGATGTAGCCACTCCATAAGGAGGCCCGTCGTCGGAGCGCGCGCGGCGGGCTTTCCTCATGCTGTTTCACTACGGCACGGATCCACGGCACCGAATTTGCATCCTATGCTCCGCCAAGGCCACCAACGCCCGAGCAGTCGCTTTTTACTCATCTCCAGGGACGCCCGCCGCTGCCGTGAATGGGGCGGCGGGCAAATGAGGGCGGTCCGTTAACAGAAACAGTAGTCACCGCTGATATCCCAATCAGGCAGTTGAGGTGACGAGCGGTCGGAAAGATACCCGGGGACATCACCCGACGAGGCAGGATGAATAAGCAGAACTACTCTGAACCGTTTGCCGAACACGCCGGGGCGACATCAGTCGATGTGGCCATTGTCGGCGCCGGACTGGCCGGCACCACCCTGGCAACGGTGTTAGGCAAAGCCGGGCGCAAGGTCGCGCTCATTGATCCGCACCGCGTACACCACGACGAGTTCCGGGCAGAGAAGACCCGCTTGGAGCAGATGCAGTTGTCGACAAGCTGGGGCTCGGCCCTGTCATAAAAACCCTGGTCACCCCGACAAACGAAATCCAGGTCTTCCGCTTCGGACAGCTCTTTGAGCGTAAGGAGAACGCCGAGTTCGGATTCTCCTACGGTCCGCTGGTGAACGGCCTGCGCGAGGCCCTGCCGCCACAGGTGCTTCTGATGGTCGGGAATGCTTGGGTCCACGGATCAGCAACAGTTCTGTAGACAAACATGTTTGCCCGCATCCGGTTGCCTATTCGGAACACGGTCAAAAAGGGAATGCGGTCTCTAACTCTCCGAGGATAGAAGGTCAGCGAGCGAGGGCCGAATTGCTGGGGCGAGACCGCAAGGTCGAACCCGATCGCCAGTGCGCCCCAGCATGCCCATGCCGATGCCTGTGGGCATATACGGTGGTCAATCTGCCATGGTTTCCTCTTTCAGAGATAGCGTTCGCCGTCGCCTCGGTGCTCGAAACAGAACCAATGCGGCTGATGGCGAGGCCGAGCAAAGCCGGACCCTCCGTGCTTCGCGCAGCCAGTGTGCTCGCACATATGCCCTAGGACTCTGGCGCGCTCGCGCGGCACGGGCGTTATGCCGTCGGGAAGCCTGATTGGTTCGTCGCTCATCTGCGCAAAGATTCCATAAGGCCGCTTGACGGGCAAGGAATTTGTTCCTTTTCTGTTCTCATGGCGCACGACCCGATCGACACGCTGGGGAAGGCGACCCGGCACAACATGCTTGTGAACGGCGTTGACCCTCCGAAGCTGAAATTCGATTGCAACCGGTGCAAGCCCTCGGTCGAGATTACGCTCCTCGAGGTCCATCCCGACCACCTTCCCAAGAGGCTGATGATCTACAAGCCGATGAAGGTGGACGGCAAGATCACCCTGGTACACCGAAAGCTTTCGGGGATGAGCGAGCGCCTGAGGGTCCGTCTCGCGTATCATCGCGGCTGGCAGGTCGTCGACGGCAGCACGATCGTGGACACCTTTGCGACTAAGGAAGACGCGTTCTGCTGCCTGGTCGACCGCGGCGGTCGCGTACTTCTGGCGTGGCGGCGAACAATCCTAGCGGTCAATCAAAGCCGTGTGATTTCTCAGCGGAATTCCAGACTGACAACGCCGGCCGTATTATGAAAGAATTCCAAGGGCCGTCGGCTGACCGATGGTTCTGGTTTAGTGGCTCCTCGAGCGGGAGCGTTGAGACCAAGAATGAAGCCGTGTTCTGTGTTGAGCGCCTACACCCGCAAGGTCGCCGGGGAGATCGGCGACTTGGCCAAGCAAGTGGCTCGGGGGAAGTGACGCCGCGCCCGTGTTCCGGTGAGACCTATCCCGACTGAGATGGTGCGGACGCGGCACCTCGCCTGAGCTTGACCCGACCGAGTAATGCCCCCATCACCCGCTCGAACCGCACCGCGCCCTCGTGGTGGCTACCATACTCTTGACGCTCGGAATATGTTCGCATGGTAAAATGCCGGTGAACGATGACCGCAACCGCCAGACGGCCGTCCGTTTATCTATGCTGGTTGATCCCAGCGCACTCCTGCACCTGCCCGCTACCAAGACCTCTCCGGTGGCGGGCCCTTTTTGGGCCCCCACCAGAACCATCAGAATATGAGCCGGTGTTCGCCGTAGGCTTATCGAGGATGCGTTGGGCCTCCTCACGGGTGAGGCCGCACTTCGATCTCGTCGCAATCGGTAGCTGTTAACAGGCTTTAGAACGTCTGTAATATTCTGCACTGCAAGACAGGGCAGAGCGATGATCCTATTTGGAGAACGGTGAGATGCGTTTTGAAGACAAGGTCGTAATCGTCACTGGGGGCAATTCCGGAATCGGACGTGGAATAGCGCGGTACTTCGCCAACGAAGGGGCCAGACTTGCTCTTGTCGGTCGTGACGGCACCAAGGGCTCGGAAGTGGAATCGGAGATCGCGTCTGCCGGGGGCAGAGCTAAGTTCTTTCAATGTGATCTGGCAAGCGAAGCGGCAGCGGCGGAAATGGTGGACAAGGTTGCTCAATGGGGCAGCCTGGACGTCGTCGTGAACAATGCCGGGGTCGGCTCCCGCAGGTCAGGCATCGAGGGCAATGAATCGCCGGGCCAGCGTTGGTCGAAGTTGCGCGGCCCCAATCTCGATTCGACCTACTTCGTCTCCTCCTACGCGCTTCCGGTGATGCGCGACTGCGGCGGTGGGTCGATTGTAAACATCTCGTCGACGGCCACACTGCACGGAAACTGGGGACTGTACGGTGTTGCGAAGGCGGGAGTGGAGGCGCTCACACGCTCGCTGGCGGTGGAAGGTGCGCTATTCGGAATTCGGGCAAATTGTGTCAGCCCCGGCTGGATCGCAACAGAGCTCGATGAAAAAGAACCTGCGTCGAGCACGAATTCCTCGGGCGAATGGGAAGTCCCGCCGGGTGTCTTCAACCGCATGGGAACGCCTAGGGAGATTGCTGCAGCGGTGGCCTTCCTTGCAAGTGATGAAGCATCCTTCATCACCGGTCAGACGATTGTGGTCGATGGCGGATTGTCGATCCTCGATTACGCGTCCTTGTCGCTGCTCAAGACGCGCGGTCCTGCGCTGTTTTCGGGAAAACTGGCAGCTACGTCCAACCAGCAGGAACCAAACTGAGAGAATTAAAAGCGCCCATCACCGGTGCAAGGTCGGATCGCCGCGCCACAACACGCCGACATCATCGACGAGGTCGGCGTGGGGCCGAGCGACCTTTTCGATGTCTGATCAGTCGACCAATTCCAGTAAAAGATAGTTTCCTGGCACGGCATCGGCCGGCCAATCGGTGCAACAAGCTTCAATCGCAGCCTTGTTTGCCTGCATCCACACGCTCGCCGCTTCATCCTCGTCTTCATCCGGCTCCAGGTCATCGTGAAAATTGGCGTCGTCCCAGCCTTCCAGCGCGAACATTCCATCCGCTCCCTGTTCAGGCGATATCCCCGCTGCGGCAAAGACCGCGCTTGCTGCGTCGATCCCGCGCTGCTTCTCTTCCGGGGAAGCTCCTTTGATTTCTAGCCGAAGCCTCATAGCGTGCCTTCTGTGGCTATCTTGCCGAAAGTGAACAAAATAAGAACGTATGAGTCAATAGGCTCTTGACGAGAGGACAATATGGTCCTTATCCGAGCACTGTGCTCGGGCCTGCCCCCGGGGAGAGCTTCGCTGGAGATTTCTACGATTCTGCTCCGGGGGTGTCGTCATTGTCTACCGCGGGATTGGCCTGAGACGCGGAATTCACGCGCATGGTGCAGACCAGTCCCGATTTCTGGAACTTCAGAGTGACGCGCCCTGACGTGCCGGACGCAAACACGCGCTCGAGGAGCTGCGTGCCGAAGCCCTTTCGCTCGACCGGTTCAACAGGCGGACCTCCCCGTTCGCGCCATTCCAGATTGAGCCAGCGATGCTGTTTTTGCCCGAGGAGCTTCCACTGAATCGACACCGTGCCGGTCTCGTTCGACAGTGCTCCATACTTGAGCGCATTCGTCGTAAGCTCATGAAAAGCCAGAGCGGCCGAAAGAGCGACGTTCGGCGGTAGCCAGACCGACTCGCCGCTAATCTTGAAGCGGTCGATCGGCGCGTGTGAGCTGACCGATGTGGCAACCAGATCCTTGACGTCGGCGCCACTCCAGTTCTGCTGGATAAGCAGGTCGTTGGCCCGGGCCAGCGAGACGAGACGGCTGGAGAGCGTGCGTCCTGCTTCAGGCAAACTTGTGGCGTTGCGCAGTGTCTGGGAGGCAATGGACTGAACCACGGCAAGGATATTCTTCACGCGATGGTTCAGCTCGTTGGTCAACAATTTGAGCTGCTCCTCGCCGCGTTTGCGTTCTGTGATGTCGAGACTGATTTGTACGGCCCCTATGATGCGGCCACCGGGGTTGCGAATTGGGCGTGCGCTGGAAAGTAGAAAGCGCTCGACACCTGACGGCAGCGTGTAGGCGAACTCTTCATGATCCGTCAGGTGCCCGCGCATGGCGCGGCTAAGAGGGCGGTCTTCGCGGCTCACTATGTTCCCGTCCTTGACGGCCACGGTGTCGATGACGAGGTCGGGTCTGCCGAAGGATTTGTGCGCGTCGGTTGGCAGGCCCATGAGTTCGGCCGCGAAGCGGTTGCGGATAACCTGAAGAGCCTTCGGATCGTAGGTAAACCAGACTGCCGCCGGCGCTGTCTCCAACACCGCCTCCAACTCGTAGCGCCGTTCGGCGATCGCCCGCTCTGCATCCACCATCGCCTGGGCGATGGCAGCGAACTCCGTAACCGAGGTCGACAGGGGTTCGACGCTGCGGCCATGACCCAGCGCTTCGGCCCGTGTCGCCAGTTCAGCGGTGGCCTGGGTGAATCTCTTGCCGACGAAATATCCCAGAGCAACCGAAACAAGAAGCGAAAGGAGACCTATCCCGCAAATCGCGGCAAGCGAGTGCCATAGCGGCGCCTGCGCTGCTGAAAGCGGCACGTTTGCGGTGTAGAACCAATCAGAGTGCGGAGACCTGTAGTAGCCTGCCAGCAGCGTCGCCCCTTCGAAGTTGCGGGACGTGAATGAGCCCGAGCGCCCAACTATCTTTTCCACGTATTCGGGCAATCCGGGCTTTCCGGTCCATTCGTCATGCAACTTGGAACGGGCAACGTAATTTCCGTCGCGATCTCCCACGCCCACCGTCCATCCTTCCGGGACAGCCCGCACCAAAACATCGCGGATCCGGGCAGTCGGTACAGAAAGTGAAAGAAGCAGGTCCTCCCCCTTAGGAGCGGGCACCCGAATGGCAACAGCCACGCGGTATTCGCCTGAGCTTTTGTCGGTGAAAACATCGCTGACGAAAACTCCGGAACGGTTGAGTTTATCGCGGTCGACAGCTTCTATCGGTGCGACCGACGGCAAGGCGGCACCGTATCCGATTTCAGTGTTCATCAGCTGATTGCGGCCAAGATCACGCAGGATGATCGTCCGGTCCGTCCCGTGGACAAGATCGAGCGCCTCGCGGTGGAAGCCTTGCAGATCGCCACTGGCGAGCGCGGGGGATTTGGAAAGGCCGTCGAGGATGGTTTGGAGATTTGCCAGCTCGCCCTCTACAACAAGCGACACCTGGCGAGCCGTTTGCACGGCATCCTGCTCAAAACGATATCGTTCCTGCAGTGCATATTGGCCCAGCAAATAGCCGGCAAACAGCCACACCGGGACAACTGCGGCGGCGATCAATCCAAGCAGATGCGATCGAACTGATCGACGAGGCAAGTCCATATCCCGTGCCGGCTCAGGAACGCTCAACCATAATCAGCGGACCAGGAACAGCAAGCGTTAGTTCACGCGAATATAATGCTTCCCTCAGCTCGTCGCGGGAACCACAAGGATGGAAGCATCACGTGGTGCGGCATAGCGCCAGCGCTCGTCGCTCCAGCCACAGCCGTCTCCTTCGCGACCGCAGTGACGTAAACTCGGTGCGCGGTGGCGCACGCCATAAGGTGCCACGCCGCTGGCTACTGCCGTGGGCTACTCCTTGACCGCGCCGGTCATTGACGACACGTAGTGCTCGACGAAGAAGGAATAAAGGATCACCACCGGCAGCGAGCCGATCAGGGCGCCGGCCATGAGCGAACCCCATTCGTAAACGTCGGAGCGGACGAGCTCGGTCAGCACGCCCACCGGCACGGTTTTGTTCTCGGACGACTGGATGAAGGTGAGGGCGTAGATGAACTCATTCCACGACAGCGTGAAGGCGAAGATACCCGCGCTGATCAGCCCTGGCACCGACAGCGGCAGCACGATCTTGGTCAGCACTTGCCAGCGGCTGGCGCCATCGATGAGGGCGCATTCCTCCAGTTCGAAGGGAATGGAACGGAAATAGCCCATCAGCAACCAGGTGCAGAAGGGCACCAGGAAAGTCGGATAGGTCAGGATCAGGGCAAAGGGCGTGTCATAAAGCCCGAGATTGAACACCATCACCGACAGCGGAATGAACAGGATGGATGGTGGGACGAGATAGGCGAGGAACACGGCCAGCCCGACCTGGCGCGAGCCGGAAAAGCGCAGACGCTCGATCGCATACGCAGCCAAGACTGCAGCGATCAGCGACAGCACGGTAGCGGCGACCGAAATAATCGTCGTGTTGAGTAGCCAGCCGGGATAGGAGGTCTCGAAAAGCAGGTAGCGGATGTTCTGCAAGGTCGGGTGGACTACCCAGAACGGGCTCGATGTGTCGTAACTGGTCATTTCCGCGTTGGGTTTGATCGCGGTGATCGTCATCCAGTAGAAGGGAAAGAGCAGCACGATGACGAAAATGGCCAACGGCCCATAGATCGTCACCACGCGACGCGGCATGCTTTGCAGATAGGTCATGCCACCTTCGTCGCCGCCGGCTGCATTTGCCTTGGGATCGATCAGAGCCATCTCAATCTCCGCCGCCTTGCTGCCACCTGCGTCGCTGCAGGCCGAAATAGCTGAACAGGATCGCGCCCAGCAGGAACGGGATCATCGCAACGGCGATGGCTGCGCCTTCGCCGAGCTGCCCGCCCGAAATGCCACGTTGGAAAGAAAGGGTCGCCATGAGATGTGTGGCGTTCACCGGGCCGCCGCGCGTCAGCACATAGATGAGCTGGAAATCGGTGAAGGTGAACAGCACCGAAAAGGTCATGGTGATGGCGATGATCGGCGTCAGCAGCGGCAAGGTGACATAGCGAAACAGCTGCCATCGACCGGCGCCGTCCAGCGTGGCGGCTTCGTAGAGTGATTGCGGGATCGTCTGCAGGCCGGCAAGCAGCGTTATGGCGACGAAGGGAATGCCGCGCCAGACATTAGCCGCGATTACCGAAGCGCGCGCGTTTTGCGGATCGCCAAGGAAGTTGATGTTGTGGTCGATGAGGCCCATCTGCTTGAGAGCCCAGGAGATGATCGAGAATTGCGAATCGTAGATCCACCAGAAGGCGATCGCCGACAGCACCGTCGGCACCACCCAGGGAAGGAGCACCACGGCGCGGAAAAACGATTTGAACGGCAGGTTCTCGTTGAGCAGCAACGCCAGCCAAAGGCCGAGGGCGAACTTCAGGATAGACGCGCTCACCGTGTAGAGAAGCGTGTTGAACACGGACAGCCAGAATACGCTGTCGTCCCAGAGGTATTCATAGTTCTCCAGGCCGATGAAGACGCCCGGCCTGCCGATGCGGGCGTCGGTAAAGCCGAGCCAGACGCCCAGCCCCAGCGGATAGGTCAGAAAGACCAGCAGCAGCGCCACTGTCGGCAGCATAAAGCCAAAGCTGAGCAGGCCACGGCTTTCGGCAATTCGCGACAAGAAGGAGGGGCGGGGCGGGGCGGCGGTTGTCGCGGCCATGAAAGGGCTCCTGTGGCGGGTATCGAGTGTCGGCAGTCCTTCGACTTTCGTGGACTGCTGGCGCGCGGGCCCATTGGTCCGCGCTCTCTCCTTGTGGGCGCGTGCCTTTCGGCGGCACGTCGCGACGCCTGCTGGGGTCGACCGGAAAACAACAGGCGTCTTCCCCTTCGAATGGAAGAAGACGTCCAGACTACACCCGGTAATACCTGTTGGCGCGCTTTTCGGCCTCTTCCATTGCCTCCTGCGGTGTCGCCCGACCAGTCACCGCCTTGGCGAACATGTCGACCAGCACGTAGTCGGCCATGGTCGCGGCGGACGCGTAGCCGAGCGGCCCTGCGTAGCCGTTGTTGCGCAGCGTCGCTGACGCCTTGGCATAGGGCGCATAGTTTGGATCGGCCTTCCAGATCGGATTGTCGTCGTAGGCCTTCAAGGTCTGGCAGCAATAGCCGGAAGAGCCCTTGATCCATTCCGACATCTGCGGTTCCTCGAACATGAACTGCAGATAGGCCTTGGCCGCGTTGGGATAAGGCGTGTAGTTGAAGATTACCGCCGAGGTGACCTGGTAAAGCTCCACCGCCTTGCCGATCGGACCGATCGGCAAGCTGGCCGTGCGGATGTCCTTGGCCATTTCAGCCAGCTTGGGATCCTTGTCCTTGTTGATCCGGGCTGTTTCATAGGCCGAGATACCGTTGGCGATGACCGACAGCTCGCCGGCCAGGAAGGCACGATTGTTGTTGACGTCGAGCCAGCTTTCGGTGCCTGGGATGAAGGTCTTGTAGAGGGCCTGGGCATATTCGATCGCCTTCAGCGTCTCGGGACTGTTGATCACCACCTTGCTGTTCTCGTCGACCATCTTACCGCCATGGCTCCATAAGAGCCAGTGGGCGTAGTTGTTGCCGTCACCGACGCCGTGGCCATGGGTGAAGCCGGCTGGGTGGCCCTTGGCTTGCAGAGCCTTGCACAATTCGAGGAAGCTGTCGGTGTCCTTCGGGAACTCGGAGAAGCCGGCCTCCTTGACCCAACTCTCGCGGTAGACGATCGCGTTGCCTATGGTAGCCAGCGGCAGCCCGATGAACTTACCGTCCTTGGTGGCGTAGCTCTTTGGGCCCTCGTGCCAGCCGCCATATTTCTTGCCCAGATAATCTCCGAGATCGGTCACATCGAGGAGCTTGTCGGGATATTGGAAAGGATCGTCGAACCAGACGAACATCAGGTCGGGACCCGAGCCGACATTGGCGGCGACTGCCGCCTTGGGACGAATGTCCTCCCAGCTCTCCTTGTCGACGCGCACCTCGACACCGATAGCCTCGGTGAATTTCTTCGTCTGCGCCAGCCAGGCGTTCTCATCGCCCTGGACGAATGGTGACCAGCGAAGGAGCCTGAGCTTGGCTCCCTTTTCGGGCGTGAATTTCGGCCCATCCTGGGCAAGAGCTGGCGTGCCAAGCAGCCGGCTACCGATTGCCCCGGCCGCCGCAGCACCGGCACTGGTGCGGATCACGTCTCTTCTGGTGTATCTCATGGCCATTTCCTCCTGTTTGATTGGCTGACCTCGGCATGTTCAAAGCCGGCGACCCGTATCTGCGTCAAAGAGATGGACCAGGCCTGGCTCGGCGGCGAGCCTGACAGTTTGGCCCGGCTGGAACGGGTGGCGCTCCCGAAAAGTCGCGACGATCTCTTCGCCACCAGGCGCGCGGCCGATGATCTGCAACTCCGACCCGGTCGGTTCGATGACGGAGATGGTGACGGGAAAGCCTTGGTCGCAGAGGCGCAGATGCTCTGGCCGGATGCCAAGCACTACTGGACCTCCACTCAGGCCTTGCGGCGTCCGCGGCAAGTGTACGGCGACGCCGCCGCTGCCTTCAAAGCCACTGGCACCAATGCGCCCTGTCAGCATGTTCATGGCTGGAGAGCCGATGAACATCGCGACGAAAAGATTGTCCGGGCGGTCATAAAGATCGAGCGGGCGCCCGATCTGCTCCACATTGCCGTCATGCATGACGACGATCTTGTCAGCCATCGTCATCGCCTCGATCTGGTCGTGAGTGACATAGACGGTCGTGGTCTTCAGGCGCTGGTGCAGTTCCTTGATCTCAGCGCGCATCTGTACGCGCAGCTTGGCATCGAGATTGGAGAGGGGCTCGTCAAACAAGAACACCTGCGGGTCGCGAACGATCGCCCGGCCCATCGCCACGCGCTGCCGCTGCCCGCCCGAAAGCTGCCGGGGATAGCGCGACAGAAGCGGCGTGAGGTTGAGAATTTCCGCGGCACGTGCAACCTTGGCATCGCTCTCCTGCTTCGAGGCACGCTTCAACATCAGGGAGAACGCCATATTCTCTCGCACCGTCATATGTGGATAGAGCGCGTAGTTCTGGAACACCATGGCAATGTCGCGCTCCTTGGGGGCGACCGCGTTGACAACGCGCCCACCAATGGCGATCTCGCCGCGCGTGATGCCCTCTAGCCCCGCGATCATGCGCAACAGCGTCGACTTCCCACAGCCCGACGGGCCGACGAGCGTGACGAACTCGCCATCTTCTATGTCGATGCCGACGCCATGGAGAATCTCGGCGGCGCCGAAGGACTTATAGACATCGCGGATCGCAACGGACGCCATCGATTACCTCCCGGGCGATGAGACGCCTGCAGGAAGACGTCCACTTTACATACGCAGCTTCCGGTCTTGCCGCGCCCCTCCATCTGAAGTGGTAGCGCTACCAGCAGTGCGTGTAAAGCACGGCCGGATCTCCCCCGGACTGAGGGATCTAGATCGGGTTTCCAATATTTCGAGAGGCACTCGGCCGCTCCGGACAAGCGCAGCATTCCATCGGACATCGCGGTCTCATCCTTGTGCACTCCGATTCTCCAAGTATCGCGGAACAAGGCGGCGGCTAGACCGGGAGTGAAACGGTTGCGCGATCTGAGGCGGCTCGTCGCTCTACGACCCGGAGCCGGGCGGCAGGCGGTTAGTCTATCTACGGACCCCGCTCAACGCGTCAGGCGCACAATGCTTCCGACTGGCAACCCTCGATCGGTCCCCTCCAAATAATCCCGCGTCCGATGGGTTTGGTGATCCCATTTTGAAGCCCTTTCCGATCAAGGGAAGAGAATCGGGTACCTGACAATCGGTAAGACGAATACGGTTCCACCCGACAGGGCAACTAACCCATCCGTGACGGACATCCGAGGGCTCGATCAAACCCAAGGCGGCTCTGCGGCGGGGCAAAGGCCGATTCGGTACGATACTCCTGTCGACGTTATGTCGGCCGACTTTCCCGGACCGGCGCAACTGTTTGTCCGCAAGCCAAGTATGTCCCTGAAACTAGAAAGATCATTAGCGTCGAATCTAGAATATCGTGGCCGACAAGGATACCTGTCAGGCCACCGACAAGATAAACTATCACTGTGACTACGACCATGGTCGCCCCGAACCGCTCTAATGGATCGGCACTAAGGCGAAGAACCCTCGTTGCGTTCGAGATCGCGACGATGAAGATCGCCGCCAACGTCAGCGCGCCCACAAGTCCGGCCTGTACCAACGCTGTCAGGAAGCCGTTGTGAAAATGGTTGAACCCCTGACTCGCCCCATATTCTTTTTCGAAACCCTGCTGCGAAATCGCCCGGCTGGCGGACATGCCGTGGCCGAATAGTGGCGATTCGCGAAACGCATCGATCCCAATTTCCCAGAGCCCAACACGAAGGCCGAGCGGAGTGGAATGATCACCTTTGGTGGCTAAAGCTTTCCAGTCGTCGAACAGGAAATGAGTGCGCCGTACGATGATTGGAAACGTGATCACCGCAGTGAGCAAGCAGCAGGCGCTGGCAATCACCAGCGCCCGCTTCATGTTCGATCGCGTAAATCTCTTACGATTGATCGCAAGGACGGCGACAATGGCGATCAGCAAGGCCACCCAGATCATGCGCGAGCCAGAATAGGCGGTCGCTACAACGCCGGCGAGTATGGCGGCGGTGAGTGTCTTCCAGGCTTTCTCTATTCCCGACACGGCGCCCGTAAGGCACATTATCACGGCAAGGCAGGTGACGGTCGCAAACACGATCGGATTTCCTGCTCCTCCTTCGGCCCTCAGCATCCCGATCCAGTAGTATTGGACGATGGTCAGCGCCAGCGCACCGACACATGCTGCCGCGCTGGCCAGCACGGCAATGCGTGCGAGCGTCGCCTTGTCGGTGATGCTCCAGGTCGAGTAAGAGATCGGGAACAGCAATAAGGTGGTCAGTGGCAGGAAGTGGGTTGCATCGGCCCGCAGGGTGCCGTTCACGATTGAGGCCAGAACCATCGCCGCGCAATAGGTATAGATCGCAAGCGTCATGGCAAGCGTCGGCCGGTCGATGTTCAAGCGGCGTCGCTTGGCGGCCAGCAACACCACCGACCAGAGCGCTCCACCATGAAATACGAAGCTCACCACCGATCCGAGCACTGCCGGCGAAAAAAAGCAGATCATCGAGAAGTAGCGGTTGACCTGTTCTGCCGTCAGGTGGCGCCGCAGCGATCTAAACGCGTTCAATGCCTTGGCTTCGCGCTTTTGCGGGTCGCGTGCGAATCGTTCGGCTGATCCTTGCTCACCGTGTTTGGCCCCCGTGCTCGAATCCGTATAGCCGCTCGCTTGGGTATCTGGTAGTGTGGATCCGTTTCGCTCGCCATCCGGCTCTATGAGCAAAACCCGGTCTGGACGCGTGTTCAGGCCGCGGCAGCCGATGAAGCTCCTTGGGCTGCTTCCCGCCACGATTGAAACATCAAGACGTCCCAAAGCAGATACTGGTTGTTGCGGCGTCCGGAGAGGTGTTCCGACCAAGCGCGCCGGATCGCATCCGGCCTAAAGAACCCGTCTTCCCGCAATCGGCGCTCGTCGAGCAGCGCCTCTGCCCATTCGCGAAGCGCGCCACGCAACCAAGCGTCGATGGGCACGCCGAAGCCCATTTTCGGACGTTCGACAAGCGCCTTCGGAACATGTCGGTAAAGCAGTTGCCTGAGCGGCCACTTTGTCTGGCCGCCGGCTCGCAGGATGGAAAGCGGCAGCGAAAATGCGAAGCTTATCAGACGGTGATCAAGCAGCGGCACGCGGGTCTCGAGGCCGACTGCCATCGCCGCGCGATCAACTTTGACCAGGATGTCGTCCGGCAAGTAACTCATCATATCGATATACATCATCCGCTCGACGTTGCCTGGCAACGATGGAAGCGCCTCCAATCCAGTCAGCATGGTAGGCGGCTCTGCCGCATCCGGGATGATCTCGGTTGGTTCCCAATGCGAGCAGAGACGGCGGTAGACCTCGTCCATCGTTTGCAGTGAAAGAACCGAGGCCGCCTTGTGGATCTTGTCTCCGACGCGCTCACGGCGAAAGCGTTGCGGCAGAAGCGGCATGAGCCCGCCTGCGACACTGTTGTAGAGACCAGGTGGTGGCAGCGTTGCCAGGTTGGCCGATGCGCGCCGCAGGCTCATCGGGATCCGGGAAAGCTTGTTCCAAACAGTATCGGCAAGTGCATAGCGCGTGTAGCCGGAGAACAACTCGTCGCCACCATCTCCCGACAAAGCCACGGTGACACTGCCACGCGCCAATTTGGAGACAAGAAACGTCGGAATTTGCGAGGAGTCGGAGAAAGGCTCGCAATAAATGCCAGGCAGTTGGGGCACCACATCGAGCGCGTCCCGCTCGCTGAGATAAAGTTCTGTATGATCGGTGCCGAGGTGGTGCGCTACTTGCTGGGCATGATTAGCCTCGTTGTAGCCCATTTGGTCAAATCCGATCGTGAAGGTCCGCACCGGTCGTGAACTGATCGACTGCATGACCGCTACGACGGAGGAAGAATCGATGCCGCCAGAGAGAAATGCGCCGAGCGGAACGTCCGCGATCATCTGCCCCTCGAGCGCGCGGCGAAGATGACGCTCGACTTCGTCTACCGCCTCGTCGGGGCTTCCCTGAAAAGTGTCGCGCTGGCCCTGTTCGGCGACTTCCTTGGCGCTCCAATAACTCTCGACGTGCGGCTCACGCATCGGGTCGGAAAGAACAAGGACGTGGCCGGGTCTTAATTTCCGGATGCCTTGATAAATGCTGTAAGGGGCAGGGATGTAGTTGTGGCGCATCAGCAAAGCCAGCGCATTCCGGTCGATGTCCGGGCGCCAATCCGGGAGTGGTTGGAACGCCTTGAGTTCTGAAGCAAAGGCGAACGCCTTGCCGATCCGGCCGTAATATATCGGCTTTTCCCCCAGGCGATCACGTCCGAGAGTAAGCGTTCTACCCCTGCGGTCCCATAAGCCGAAAGCAAACATGCCAGCGGCCAGTCCAAGGGCCTTTTTGGTTCCAAGCTCTTCAATCGCAGCCAGAAAGGTCTCGGTGTCGGAATGACCACGCCAACTATGAGCGCCGAATTCCCGGTCCAGATGCGCCCGAATCTCCCCGTGATTGTAGATTTCGCCATTGAAAACGATGACATAGCGACCGCTGTGCGAAATCATCGGCTGCGCGCCGGCCGATGACAGGTCAATGATTGCCAGGCGGCGTTGACTGATCGCGACCCCGGCCTCCGCGTCAGTCCAGACGCCGTCGCCGTCCGGTCCGCGATGCCGGATCATGTCCGCCATACGGCGCACGCTTAAGGAGCCGCCGCTTGTCGCGGCCGCTCCACCCACAATACCGACGATACCGCACATCCTGCGTTACAGCTCCACAATGACCTAGGCTCTCTTCTCTCTCTGCCGGGTCAGAGAGGCAAGCCAACTGCTATAGGGCCGTCCGTTTGAAACACCATTCGCCACAGCCGGTGCCAAAAAGGCCAAATCCAGGCACTACGTTGAAGCGCTGCTTGGTGCTAAACCCAAGTTTTTTCAGGGACGTCTCCAACTCTTCGGCTGAGGTGGATTGATAGGGGTAGCCACCTAGCCAGTCGTCCACATCAGCCAGGAACTCCATGCCACGGCGGGCGCGATAATTCTTTACAAATGCGATCGTGTCTCCATGGCGAAGCGTCCTAGCCAACAGGTGGGCCGTGACGAAGACCGCTTTGACCGGAGGCCGCAGCCACCGATGAGACGAGTAGAGCCTTTTTTCGACTGTCCAAAGTCCGCAAAGCGGTGTCTTCAGGTAAATCGCAATCGCAAATTTTCCGCCGTGACCTACGAGGCCGGCCGCGTTGCTGATCGCCCCCCACATGTCTCCCGTGTGATGCAGGACGCCCCACGAATAAACGACGTCGTAGGTTGCGGTCGGAAGCGACGCTTTGTCGAGGACGTCGGCTCGTTTCACACTCCATTGGGCTTCTGGTGCGAAGCGAGAAAGCACGGCTTTGGTCGTTTCCACACACTCGGTGTCATAGTCAATGGCGTCAACTTTCGCCGCCCCCAGCCGAAGAGCGGCCGCGGAATGCAGGCCCGATCCGCAGCCGATGTCGAGAAATGTCTTCCCCTCCAGGTCACCAAGCAGGCGGCGAAGATCCGCGCAAGCTCGGTCCAGATGCTCGTCCTCGAAGCGCGCGGCAAGCGCAGACCAGTTGCGGCCGAAATCGTATCGAGCGTTCATAAGCTTCCCACCATCGCCCCTTCCCAACACCGAAGCCGTGGCTGATTCTGATAGAGGTCCTGAAGCCAAAGCGTTCAGCCGGTCGAGCCGCGCCTGCCACTTGCCACATGGGACCTGAAGTCAGGTGCGTCGGCCATCAGAATGGACCTGCTTGATGTCGCTGTATATCCCATTGTTAAATGTAGGCTGAGCCTCACAGACTCCAATATTTTAAACTGTCAGGAATCTCGTTCGGCTTAAGAGCAGACTTGATGTCGAACAGTGTTCCGCCTTGCTTGATCATTTGAAAAAGACGCGTTCTCTCGCTGGTGAGATAAACCTTGTGAGGTACCGCCAAAACAAGCGCCTGCAAGTCGCCTATCTCATTAATCGGCAGGATTGTCTCGCCATGGTCGCGTAAAGCGGATTCAGTATCTGCAAGAGGATCGTGAACTTTGGGCACGATTCCGAACTGTCTTAGTTCCTTGACCATGTCGAAAACGCGGCTGTTACGCAAATCCGGGACGTCTTCCTTGAAGGTCAGTCCGAGAATGCCGACCGAAGCGCCTTTGACGGGTATGTCCGACCGGATCAGCTGTTTGACGATCTGTTGGGCAACGAAGGCTCCCATGCCGTCATTGATGCGGCGGCCAGCGAGGATGATCTGTGGGTGGTAGCCTTCGGCCTCCGCCTTGGCGGTCAGGTAATACGGATCGACGCTGATGCAGTGGCCGCCGACGAAGCCCGGCTTGAAGGGAAGGAAGTTCCATTTTGTCGAGGCGGCATCGAGGACATCTTGCGTGCGGATATCAAGCCGTTCGAAGATCATTGCCAGTTCATTCATCAGCGCGATGTTGAGGTCGCGTTGCGTATTCTCGATAACCTTCGCTGCTTCGGCCACCTTGATCGATCCCGCGCGGTAGACGCCGGCGTCGATGATTTGGCCATAGACTCTCGCTACGCGCTCCAGGGTCTCGGCATTCTCACCGGAGACGACTTTGATGACCCGTCGCAGCGAGTGTTCCTGATCGCCAGGGTTTGCCCTTTCAGGCGAGTAGCCCAGCGCGAAGTCATGAGGATGCCGCAGGCCGGACATATGTTCGATGATCGGGCCGCAAAAATCCTCGGTCACGCCCGGATAGACCGTCGATTCGAAAACGACGACTGCGCCCTTGCTCACAGTTTCACCGACAAACTGCGATGCCAGTTTCAACGGCGCAAGATCGGGAGCACGGTTGATGTCGATAGGCGTGGGCACAGCAACAATGAAGAAAGTCGCGCCTTTTAACATCTCCCGGTCGGTCGTAAGCACGATCGAGGATTCCCTGAGCGCCGCAGTGTCGACCTCTCCCGTGCGATCAACGCCGCGAAGCAGTTCCTCGATCCGGCGTTCGCTGATATCGAAAGCTATCGTGCCCGGGAAAACCTTCCCAAACGCCACGGCTACCGGTAGGCCGACATATCCCAGGCCTATAACGGCGATGCGTTCGGACATCCGCGGATTCCAGAGCCATTTATGCGTTGGGCGCTTCTATGACAGGCCGCTCGCAAATTCAACGATGTGTCATTGCAAGCGGGAAGTCTCCGCTCACAATGATCCCTGAGCAATGCGAATGTCGCCACCTGAAGATCGATGTTGTGGATAAGATGCGGCAGGATTGGGTTTCGCGTGTTCCAGACCCTACAACAGCGCAATGGTCTGACAAATTGGCCAAGAACCTGAACGCATGGATCGTATCGTTGTTGTCGTGAGCGAGCCCAAATCCCTTGCAACCACGCGGGGACATCTTCTGCTCGCGCTGCGCGCTGCCGGATACGAAGTGCATGCTCTGGCGCCGCGCGATGCCACGACCGTTCGTTGGCTGTCCGAGAACGGCATCCTCTTTCACGCGTTGCCAATGGAACGGGCTTCTATTGCGCTATTCGGCGACACGTCGTTGGCTTTTCGTCTTTACAACAAGCTGCGAGAGCTCAAACCGCGTGCCGTCCTGACCTGCGCGATCAAGCCAATCGTGTATGGCATGCCCGCGGCGCTGATTGCGGGGGTGCCGCGCCGGCACGCGCTTATCACAGGCCTCGGCTATGCGTTCACGGACCGTCACAAATCTCTACGGTGGAGGATCGTCAATGCGGCGGCCCGGCTTCTTTATGGCGCGAGCCTGCGTGTTGCCACCACTGCCACCTTTCAGAATCTCGATGACCGGGATGACTTTCGTCGCCTGGGACTACTCGGGCGCACACCGGCCAATGTCGCCAACGGTTCGGGTGTAGACCTTGAACGCTTCAAGGTCGTGCCATTGCCGGAGAAGCCGCGGTTTCTCATGATCGCACGCCTACTTCGCGATAAAGGTCTCGCGGAATATCTGGGTGCGGCGAGGCTGGTGAAGGCGGTTCGCCCAGAGGCTCGTTTCGACCTGGTCGGCGACCGGGATCCAAATCCAGCGGGATTTCCAGCGTCGGAGATTGAGGCAGCCGTCACAGACGGAACCATCCACTACCACGGGCCTGTCGATGATGTACGCCGACTGATCGGCGATTCTCGCATCTTCGTGCTTCCATCTTACCGGGAGGGTACGTCGCGATCGGTCCTGGAGGCGATGGCAATGGGGCGCCCGGTGATCACGACAGATGCGCCGGGTTGTCGTGCGCCGATCATCCCCGGCGTGAACGGCCTTTTGGTGCCGGTTGGCGCCACGCCTTCCTTGGCGCAAGCCATGATCCGTTTGATCGACAACCCAAACGAAGCCGAGTACATGGGCAAGAACAGTCGATCGATCGCAGAAGAGCGCTATGATGTTCACAAAGTTACAGCTCACATGATGGAAATTATCGAAACCGGGCACCAAGCCGCAAAATGACCTTTGCAGGGAATCCATCCTCAAATCGCTACGAATTCGGGGCTAATTGGGCGTCCTTCATCGATAGGCACTATTCGCCTGAACGCCGTCGGATGGCGGCACAGAAGCTCTTGTCATTCCTCGGCAGACAGAGCCTCGAAGGAATCCACTTTCTCGATATCGGCAGCGGCAGCGGACTGCACTCGCTTGCTGCCTTGGACGCAAAAGCGGACAGGATACATTCATTCGATTTTGACCCGCTTTCGGTAAGCACAACCGGCAAGCTGCGCCATTTGGCCGGTGACCCGCCGAACTGGAATGTTGAACGCGGCGACGTGCTCGACATCGACTACCTGAACAAGCTGGGCACCTGGAACCTGGTCTATTCCTGGGGCGTGCTCCACCACACCGGTGCCATGTGGCAGGCAATCGAAAATGCGGCGCGCACGGTTGCGCCCGGTGGTCTATTCTTCATCGCTCTTTACTCATCGAATGTCGTGAGGCCTTCGGCGCAATTCTGGCTCGACGTGAAACGGCGATACAATGCCGCCAACCCCCACCAAAGACGCTGGCTGGAATATTGGTACATCTGGCGCTTCGGGCTCGGTCGCAATCCATTGCGACTGCTCTCGCTTGTGAAGCAGATCTACGAGAAAAAAAAAGGTCGCGGCATGAGCTATATGACCGACATACGCGACTGGCTGGGCGGCTGGCCAATGGAGTTTGCCGACGACCAGGCGGTGATCGACTTCCTGAACAGACGGTTCGATTTCGAGCTCGTCAGGATCTCCACAGGGGAAGCTTGCACTGAATTTCTTTTCCGGAACCCGATCAAATCGACCTCTAAACCGAACTGAGGGAACGGCATGCAACAACAAAGTCAAGCGCGTCATTGGGTCGATGCGGCGAGACACATTTCAAGCGCTCTGGTCGCCGTTTTTCGTCCATATATGCGGCCGGCCGTCTTCGAGGGTCACGATTTCATCGCAATTTTCCACCGTCGTGAGGCGGTGCGCGATGATCAGCACCGTCAGGTCGGCGGGTAATTCCCGGATCGCCTCCATGACCGCGGCCTCGGTCTCCATGTCGAGCGCGCTCGTGGCTTCATCGAACACAAGCACGGAAGCCTGCTTATACAAGGCCCGAGCGATGCCGATGCGCTGGCGCTGGCCACCCGATAGACGAACCCCACGCTCGCCCACCCGCGTTTCATAGCCCTGGGGCAAGCCTTCTATGAAATCTGCCAAAGCGGCCTGCTGCGCGGCACTGCGCAAGCGCTCACGATCGATCATGGCAGGATCGATGCCGAAGGCGATATTGTCGGCGATGGAAGCGTCGGCGAGGAAGATGCTTTGCGGCACATGCGCGATTTGTGTTTGCCACGCCCGCCGAGTAGCGCCATCCAGCTTCTGGCCGTCGATCTCGATCGCTCCGCCGGTCGGCTCGAGCAAGCCCATTATGAGATCGACTGCCGTGCTCTTGCCGCTGCCTGTCTTGCCTACGAATCCGATCTTGGTCCCTTTCGCGATCGTGAGATTGAACCGCTCAAGTATCGCCGGTTGGTCAGAAGCGTAACGAAACGACAGATCCTTGAGCATGATCGCGCGATCGAATGGGAGGCGCTTGGCCGGCGGCTGGTTCCACTCTGGGCCAACTGGTGCCTCGAGCGCCTGAAGCACGACTTCAGCGCCGGCAAGATTGCTCAGTATCAGCGCCCAATTGCCGTATACAAGCTGCATGGAGGGGAGCAGGCGCT
This sequence comes from Mesorhizobium sp. ESP6-5, assembly GCF_020164695.1. NCBI lineage: Bacteria > Pseudomonadati > Pseudomonadota > Alphaproteobacteria > Hyphomicrobiales > Phyllobacteriaceae > Mesorhizobium > Mesorhizobium sp. ESP6-5. The sequence goes on along the minus strand of NZ_JAIUGR010000009.1, from coordinate 106,660 downwards.
GCGCTCCAAGAACAAATGTTCCCAGTATGGGAAGGACTTGGCCGGGATCGTTCGAGCGGGTGATGAGGAAATAGGCAAGCGCCGCTATGATCACCATCCCCGCGGCTTCGATCGCGAAACGCGGCGCGCCCGCCGCAAGCGCGTTGGTTGCGTTCGCGCGCTGCAGGCGTGAGTCGAGTTCGCTGTATCGCGAGAGAAAGTACGGTTGGGTGTCGTTGATGATGACATCGCGGATGCCACCTAGTCCCTCCTGGACAGATCGGATGCCTTCGGCCTGTGTGGTGGCGATAATTTGTGCATTCCTCTTGAGGTGCTTGCGGATGACAAGCGACATGGCGAGGTAGACCGCGCCAAAGCCCGCGAAGATAACGAAGGTGATGAACGAACTTAGAGCAAAAAGGGCGGCGACGATAAAGAGACCGATGATTATGCCGCTAATTGATTGCAACAGTGGCAGCATTACACCCGCGGTGATGGCTTGAACCTGCCGGAGCGCGGCCAACACAGAACTGGAGTTGCGCGAAACGTGATAGCTGTAGGGCTGGCGGAGTATTTGGTCATAGACCTTCACGCCGACCTCGTGTCCGAGCGAGAAGACATAAGAATTCGTGGCCCAGGCAAGGAATATGCGCACAGCGCCGGCCATGATCGCGACCACCGAAAAAACAACGGTTAGACCGAGGAGGCTGTCTGCAGAGCCGGTCAGCCGAAAGCCGACAAGCTGGCGTGCGAGGAACGAATCGCCGCCAACCGCCTCGGGATTGGCGATGCGCGCGAGAAACGGCAACAAGGCACCCAAAGTAGCAGCTTCCGCAAGTGCACCGAACATCATCAAGACAAGGAGGCCGAAAAACTGCCTCTGTCTAATTTTCGATACCTGCCGCCACAAGCGTCGCAGTGTGTCGAAAGTGCTGCCCGAGTTTCGGTTTCCGCTCAATGCCAAATCGATGTCCGCATCCAGCGCGCTCAATGCACACGTTCGTAGCTCCACGACAAGTCACAACCGATGCCCATTGACAATTTTGTCGCGGAAGCAGGAAGGTGAAGTGTCCACAACTCTGCGTAATGGCGAGAGAGACCGCGATTGCGGTGAAGTGATATGCTTCAACCATGAGCGACGCTATAAAGATTCGGGATCGAAAGCAGCGGCTGACCTTGATTGCGGCATTGCTTCGCACACTCGGCGTGTTCTCCGCCGGGGTAGGGAGCGCGCTTCTGTTCTTCGTCTCGGCATACCCGCTTGGATTGGTCAGCGCCTACCCCGCTCCCCCCGCTGCCGCAATTGAGGGGCCGCTGGGGTTTGCGCAGAAAGTGGGAAACGTCGAGGATCTCTACCGGCGCCAGAGCGAGCCAATGCAGGCGTATCTCGAGCGTCTCACGACGGCCGTGGCGGGTGGAATGGTGCACTATTGGACAGAAGGTGACCGCTGGGCGGTCGCTGATGTGCCCTACACGCGGATCGGGATTTTCGACAACTACCTGCTCTGGATCCTGAGCTTTCGCCCAGAATATCGGCAAACTCTTCAGAATTATGAATTCGTGACTCCCCGCAAAGCACTCGATCGGGGCTATGGGTTCTGCTCCCAAGTTTCGAAGATCGTCTACTCTGTCCTCGCCGATCAAGGCATCGAAGCCACGATCTATAGTGTCCCCGAGCACACTGTGGTTGAGTCCAACGGCAGCATTCTGGATTCCGACTACGGTGTCTTCGTTCCTCACTCGCTCGAGGACGTGCAACAAGACCCGTCGATCATCGACGACTATTACGCGCAATTCGGGCCGATGCTGCCTCTGTTAAGGAGGGCGTATGGTCAGGCCTGGCAGCCGCTTGGCACCGCCGAAGACTTCAACAGCGTACGTGCCTACGAGGCAAAGTTCGAGCGCTTGAAATGGGCTCCGCCGCTGGCGTTTCTAGGAAGCGGTGTCTTGCTCGCGGCCATTGGCATGCTGCTCCGGCACCGTGAAAGGCTTGCTCGGCTTGTGCCGGCGCGGGTTCGCAGAACTGCTCGGTCGAGTTAGTTGCTTGCTCGAGACCCTTTGCAGAGCTCATGGTCCGGCAGAGACTGCCGCTTACAGACCGCCGCCTCTTGTGGCTAGCTGGGAACACCAAAAAGGCGGCGGGGCGGATGATGCTGCGAGATAAATTATCGATGACGGATGCTGAAGCTCAAGAACGCGTTACCGTGCGTTCGGCACCAGTGGCGAAAAGGCCTCGCCGCAAGGTGCTCTTTGTTGTTGGGACGCTTGATCTCGGCGGCACGGAAAGCCAGCTCGTGCTGCTTGCCACGGAGTTGAAGAAGCGAGGCTGGAACGTCGAGGTCTTTGCGCTTTCACAGGGCGGCGTTCTGGCCGAAACACTGCATCGCGCAGGAGTGCGGATATCGTACGGGTTTCACCGAGCGACTCCGTCGCGAACGTCGATATCGGCCACGGCGGAGGCCAAATCAAGCTTTGCCCCGAAGACGCGGCCGAGCCTGAAGGCGATGCTGGTTCTCGGCGCTGCGGTCACTTCGCTGGTCATTCGCACTGCTTTGACGCGGCCGCGCGTTGTCCACGCCTTCTTGCCTTTGACCAACTTCCTGGGCGCTCTCGCAGGACGATTTGCCTTGGCACCACTCGTCATCACTTCGAGACGCGGTCTGGGCAATCACCAGGAGCGCTGGCCGCGGCTGAAGCGTATGGATCGCATCGCCAACCGGCTCTCACATGTGGTGGTTGCGAACTCGCATGCAGTCGCGGCCGATATGGCGGCTCGCGATGGCTACGATATCGACCGCGTCCGTGTGATTGCGAATGGTCTCGATCTGGGTCGCTTCGATCATATCGGCCGCCGACGAGGCGACATGCGGCGCCACCTCGGTCTCGAGGCCGACGACGTCGGCATCGTCATAGTCGCCAATCTGATCCCGTATAAAGGACATGGCGATCTCATCAACGCGTTTGCTCTCGCCAGCAAAAGTCGACCGAAGCTAAGATTGTTCGTGGCAGGACAGGATCGGGGTATCGGGCCGGGTCTGAACGACCAAGCCGAGCGCCTCGGGATTGGGTCGAAGGTACGACTGTTGGGACTGCAGAATGATGTCCCGAGCCTGCTCGCCGGCATGGATATCGGTGTGATCGCCTCCCACGAAGAAGGTTTTTGCAACGCTTTGATGGAAAAACTCGCGGCAGGTCTTCCCGTCGTCGCTACAAATGTCGGAGGAAATCCGGAAGCTGTCGCGGGTATGCCGGGCTGTGTCCTGGTGATGCCTCGCGACCCTACCGATCTGGCTCGCGGGCTCCTTGCCGTTATTGACCAGTTGCCGGAGCCGGCCGCCGATCGCGAGTTTCGGCAACGGATGATGAGAGAGCGATACTCGGTCGGATCCATGGTCGATGCTTATGAACGCCTCTATATCGAGGACAATAAATGAGCGGGACTGCTCTCTCTGAACGCTCAAGGAATTCGGCGCGTCCGATGCGGGCGATCTTGCCCCGCCTCGCCGCCGGCCTGTGCGCATTTACCATAGTCATTTATCAGTCCTGGTTCATGCCATACTTCCTGCCCTTCTTCACGGGACGGGACGAGTTTGCGAGGCTGGTTTTCCATGCGATCTATGGTGGCGTGCTGATTGTTTCGATCGCCATTCTTGCGACGCGTCGGGACGTGCGTAGCGCAATTCTCCTGATTGTGATCGCCGCCGCCATGGCAATCGTCCCGGTTACGTTTCATCCAGTCGGGATCGTAGCCAAGTGTTACCTGATCACGCTTTTCCTCGGCGGCGCGGCGATTGTCCTCATGCTTGCCTCGGCGCCGGCAATCGTGTTGCGCCTCTCGGCATCAGTCACAGTGCTCAATGCGCTGGTTTGCTTCCTCGATCTCCTCTTTGGCAACGGCTTCACCAACACTCCCGGCCGGGCCGCCGGTTTGGCGATCAATCCCAACGTCGCAGCGGCCGGACTTCTGCTTGGCGCTGCCGCGAGCTATCGCGCCGTCGCACAAAAGTGGCGCGCTAGCTTCCTTGTTCTTGTATCCATAACGCTTTTTGCGACGCTTTCGCGCTCGACCCTTCTTGCCGCCTTTGCAACGGTGGCTGTGCCCATCATCGTTCGCATTTGGCAATGGTTGCGCAGCGGCCGTCACATTCAAATCGATCTTGGGGGTTGCGGCCGTGCGTCCATCGTTGCGTTTGCACTGCTGGGAGCGACCGGCATCGCATTGGCCACAAATGCGTCTTTCCGAATTGCGATGCGGGAATCCTTTGCCGGGATATTGTCTGTAAGCACAGCGCTCGACGAAGCATCGGAGGCTATAGATCGATCTCCGCCTGCCGCTATAGTGCCAATTGCGCCATCGCCGGAAGGGGGGTGGGTAGATCAACCGGCTGCGCCTGGGGCGAGTTCTGCCAGCATTGTCACGCCTCCCGCCGAACCCGCGACCAGTTCGGGCCATCCCAAAGCTGGTGCATCTGCGGATGCCGTAACTTCGTCTCCTCTGGCACCCGGTATCGCGCCACCGCCGGCGGTCACCCAATCCACGAACGTCGCCAAGATGCAGGCGCTCGCCGATCGGCTGACGAATGAAGGCGAGAGGAACTCGATTTCGGCAAGGGCTCTCTTTCTCGAGCGGGGCTTGCTCGCCTATCGAGAAGGTGGTTTCTTCGGCAGGGGACTTGAAGACGCGCAAGCCCTCGCGCCCCACAACACCTTCGTCCTGTTTGCAATCGCATTTGGTCACCTTGGCTGGATGATTCCGATTGGCTTGGTCTGCTTTGCCTTCTGCTTTTCGCGGAACGCCGGCGATCTTGCCCTCGGTGTCGCAGTGGGAGGGGTGATGCTGACCTCGCATGACCTCTTGTTGACACCGAGTCTTTTTCTTCCGATTGCGCTTGGGATTGGCGGCATGCTCGCGGCAACGAAAGTGGCTGCCGAAAAGCCAACACCAACAGGTAAAGGGGAGCGGTGGAGCTTTACTTGCGGAACCGTCGTCGGTGTCGCCGCGTTCGGTGCCGGCTGTGTCGCGATATTGGTCGTCACACCACCGCTTATTATCGGACGGCTGCAGAACGAGACCGTGTTTGCCGCGCGGGGCGGATTCGAAACGCTGCTTCCGCGGCCGCAATTTCCCGGCCTTTTCCAATTAGACAACCTGTCTGGCATTCCGTCTTCGCCAGCATCCTATCTGCGCGAAAACGGGACATCGTTGCGTCGCATAGGCTGGTCTTCGCATTCATGGCCGGCCGTCGGGCACGGCGAGTATACTTTTCGCCGGCGCGATGCTGTGCTGTTTGCGCCCACGGATTCGAGCGACCCTCGCAGCAATGAGCGAACCTACGAAGTCGCCGTCCCGCTTTCGATAGGGACCCTCTGTTTCGGTCTTCTAGGCACGATCATCTTATGGTCTGTTGCGACGGTGGCCGTGACACTAACAGATCGGTCTGCAGCCTGCGGATAATTTTCGGAACGACAAGCCTCGCGCCGAAGATCGACAGGTGGTGGTCGTCGACGTATAGACTGTGTCCAGCGTCGTCTGTCCCACGACATTCCGTCGCCGAGCATATCGTCTCGATAGGGTCTACGAGGTCGAAACCGGGATGCGCCCCCGCGAAAACTCGAAACGCCGCTTTGAAGGCGACATGCTCTACCCGCGAGGGCATTTGGCAGGGCAAGGGGATATAGGCCGGTCTCAGCCCGCAAATTAGATTGGTGTTCGGCGCGTGCCCGATCAAGATGACCGGACCATGAAAACTAACGTAGAGTTTAGCGATATCGGCAAGCATTGCTGGGAACAGCTTCGCCAGATCAGGCAAACCCACAGGGGCGCCGGTGCCCTTCTGTTCGAGGAGATTGCGATATCCAGGCCATCGCTGGCCTTGGATGATGGCCACGATTCCACCTGTCTTCATCCACCGCGCAGCTTGATCGTTTGCGGCCCGGCAGTGCCGCGTGACTGCGCCACTGGGTCGGGTCTGAAGATCGGCACCGAAGTAGCAGTTGCCCGCTTGCGCCAGCAGAAAGTGGAATTCCCGTCCACCGAGCTCGTCCAGAGCGCGTGTGTAGTGGTCAACGTGCGAGTCTCCAACCACCAGGATTTTCTCTGAGCTTTGAAGGTTTCCGAACTCGCAGAAATCTACGCATTCCAATGAGCCGGTGATCGCCTTCAAGGCTACACTGTCGGCGAGTTCTGCTCCCGCGGCGGCGGAGTGGAGACGCCAAGGCATACCGCCAGACATCGCGTAGCTGGCGAATGAGAATGAAACCAGGCCAGCCAAAGCAAGTCCGAGGAGTCCGACGAAGCCACGGCCGGCATGATAAGGCTGCTCGACGGCGTGAAACATCAAGATGGCCAAGGCGAGGGACACGAGCCCGACAAAGATGGTCTCGGTCGGCAGCAGTGGTCGCAGGAGGCCATATTCCCAAAACACAATCAGGGGCCAATGGACCAAGTAGAGTGAGTAGCTGATGCGTCCGACATACCCGAACGGTCGATTGCACAACAAAAGTCCTGCCCATCGTGAGCGGTCCGCATGCAGGACCATCGCGGCTCCGATAGCAGGCGGAAGCTCATTCCACACCGGAGCGCCCAAGTTGCTATCGCGAACGAAAATTGTGCCGAAAATGAGAGCCAGCCCAAGCAACACGAGGAACTCGTGAACGATGACGGGCCGCGGCTTCGGAAGCCACACCAGCCCCGCGCCGCAAGCGAACTCGAACACGCGAAAAGGCGTGTTGTAGAAGACGGTTGCACGGCCGTCCGCGATCCACTCAGCCGCGCGCGTGCGTGAAAGCAGCCAAAATGATCCATCCTGGAATACGAGGACTAGGCAGAAGCTTAAGGTGGCGATTGCCATAACTAGCCAAACCATCCGCCGTGGGAATAGTGCTAGCAAAACCGAAAGCAGGGGGGGCCAAGCGAGATAGAACTGCCACTCTACACTCAGTGACCAGGTATGCAGGAGCGGCTTCATGCGCGTTGCGAGGTCGAAATAGCCCGACTCGCGCCAAAAAAGGATATTCGACAAGCCGAAGTTCGCAGCCAGGACAGAGGTAGCGAAGCTTTCCAGATGCTGAGGTGCAAACAAAACAAATGCGGCGACGCAGGAAAACGCCAGTGTCGTGAAGAAGGCTGGCAGGAGGCGGCGAGCCCGGCGCGCATAGAACCGGGCGAGACTGAAGCGTCCTGATTCGATGTCGGCTGCAACAATACGTGTGATCAGAAAACCGCTGATCACGAAAAATACATCGACGCCGACAAAGCCGCCGGAAAAACCCCAAACTCTTAAATGGAAAAAGAGAACCGCCACGATGGCGACTGCTCTAAGCCCGTCTATGTCCGTGCGATGATCATCTGGCCTGTCGGTTGCGGTGAACACGGTAGACGAGCGGGAGCCTTGCTCTTCGGGCAGGATGACCCTCTTATTCTGCAAGGTCCGCCAACTCGAAGATGCGGCTTTGCCACGGGGCATCGGGCTCAGTGGCTCTTGCTGGACGTGTGCGGCGACGCGGTATCCGCAGCCGATAGCTGGTTTTGCTCTAGGCCAGTGGCAAAAACAGAATAGAGGCCCATCCTCCGTGCAAGCACGTCATCGGTCTCCGTCCTCAAATTTCTGCGCAGATGAGATCCGTCGCGGTAGATGAACTCGCCGTTGACGTAGGAGGCGCACTGCCTGTTCGGACACATCCCTTTAAGCGGATCGACAAAGAACACCCCATTTTCATTCGCAAGCGATCCCAGCGCAGTCACCATTGGCGACCACACCCGCAGAATTTGCTCGCTGTCCATGGTGGTCGAGCAACGTCTCAATATCGTGCTTTCACGCATCGCGGCACAGGAAGTCAGATCCACGCCGGGTCCTGGCACCTGTCCGATGATTTCAACGCGCCGATCTGGGCTTTTGATTTCCTTGACGAGGCTGCGCAAGCCATCGCGCAACAACAGGACTTTATCTGCCTGGCGCCCATCATCAGCGACGACGTCTGTGTAGCCAAGGCTTGTCCAGGCTGCGGAGAGCACCACGAGATCCAAGTCTCTGCGCTGCCTCAGCATGCTGACCACCGCTTTACGAGACGATGCGCAGCTTTCCCGGTACAGGGGCAGTTCCGGGAACTGGCGATGGACACCTTCTCCGAAGGCGGCCGGGCAGTCATGAAAAAGGAAGAAAGCGGTATTCTCCCTTTGACCCACCATATCGAACAGTGGGGCAAGATGCTCTGCATGGCTGTCGCCCCACAGCATGGCGTGTCGTGAAGCTTTGTCCCACCGCGCTCCGAAGGCGCAGAAGGTACTGCCCAGTTCAGGGATGCTGACCGTCTGCGGACACGGCCAGCCCCACATCACATCGAGGCTGCGCATTGCCTCGGCTTCCTTCGAAATCCTGCTGGTGAAACCGCCGGCTTCGAAGATCGCGTTGCCGCTTAGGCAAACAAACATCGCGGCGGCACCACCGGCGGCGAATGCCCACGATGGAGGCGTCCGCAGACGGCGAAGGGGTTGCTCGACTACTCGCCAGGATAGATATGCCGCCAGCCATGCTGCAGCGACAAGGATGGACGCCTCGGCCGCGCTCGGCATTGCGTTCCCTGCAAAGTGACGAAAGAAGACCAGGATCGGCCAGTGCCAGAGATAAAGGCTATAAGAAATCTTGCCCGTGGTCCGCAACGGAGCGCTCGCAAGCAGTGCCGAGATCATTGACTGCGAACGCGGCCAAATGAGCAGGACAGCGCCGATCACGGGCGCGAGAGCGTTCAGGCCTGGGAACGGTTGGCTCGGCGACAGCCAGATAGCACTCGCGGCGATCAGGCAAATCCCGGCCAGTGCGCCAAGTTCGGAAGCGCCTCGGCCGCGAATAGGCGCCGCAAAGACCAGCAGGCCACCGAGAGCCAGTTCCCAAGCTCGGCTGAATGGAACATAAAATGCCTGTTTCGGAGCGATTGCCACCAGATGCAGGCTGATCGACAAGCTGATCAGTGCGACGACACAAATCAGCGAGATGATCGGCAGAGGGGTGCCACGTGCTAACCGGTTCGCAACCAGGAGCAAAACGGGCCATACTAGGTAGAACTGCTCTTCGACTCCAAGTGACCAGAGATGGAGGAGGGGCAGAAGCGTCGCCTCCCGGTCGAAATAGCCCGTGTTCCAGAGAAAGTAGTAATTGCCCAGTCCGACCGTAGAATATGCTGCACTGCGTCCTAAGCCGGCATAATCTCCAGGGAGCAACAAAAACCACCCCGCCACGAGCGAGAAGCAGATCGTTACCAGCATGGCCGGCAGAATGCGGCGCATGCGCCCGGCGTAGAATGCCATCAGTGACAGCCCATGGCCTTGGCCCACCAAAAGGCGCGTGATCAAGTAGCCAGAAATAACAAAGAAGATATCGACGCCGACGAACCCTCCCGGCAAACCGGGCACACTGAAATGGAAAAGAATGACGGCGATCACTGCGATTGCGCGCAATCCATCGATGTCAGGCCGATAGTCGAGCTTCAAAGCTCCCCCCGAATATCCCGCGGCCTCATAGCCTATTCGCGCGATATGAGTCGATGACCGAACTTACACAGTGACGACACTCGCGGTTCGACTTACAAGTCGCATTTCGAGAAACGTGGGGATACTCCCACAATTTGTTTCGCGCTAGAACGACGAAAACCTAACATCGGAACGCATCTGCCGGAATCAGTTCGGCCTCCTTGACCACGGTCGTCGGACGCAGAATTCGGATAGGTCCTCGTTCGTGGACAATATCGCGGGCGGCGAGAACTCCCTTGCTTGAGAGAAACGGGTTGTTCACCTTGTCCATGAATGTATAGAAAGACTGTCCCGTGCGTTGCGAGGCCGCGGGTTGTTCTGGAGGATGGCAACTGTGGACAACCATAGCGCGGACACGGTTGAATTCGGCCCGCAAACGCATCTGTTGGTTACTGGCGGCGCAGGCTTCGTAGGGTCGGCACTCGTCGATATGTTGCTGACGCGCAGTTGCAGCGTGACCGTTGTCGATGATCTCTCGAACGGCTTGCTTGGCAATCTCCCCGCTGGTCACCCTCGGCTGACGATCCGTACCTTCAGGGTTGGCGATCCGGCTTACCATGCGGCGATCCGGGATGAAGTTGGCTCGGCCGATGCCGTGTTCCATCTGGCCAGTCCGATTGGCGTTGAGCGCGCTCACAAGGAACGCTTCGCCGTCACCAGCGGCATTCTCGAATCGGGCTGTTCAATCGTTGAAGCATGCCGGCTGCACAGGCGTCCCCTTCTTTATACATCGAGTTCGGAAGTTTACGGCTCCGGCCGGGACCGGCCAATCACAGAGTCGGATCCAGTTATGACGGATCTTCGACCGCGATGGGGCTACGCCGCCGCCAAGGCAGCTGTCGAGCATCTGGTTGCTGGACTGTTTTTTGAGTTGGGCATTCCTACTTGGATCGTTCGGCCGTTTAACATGGCCGGACCGCGCCAGCGCTCTGCGACCGGCCTCGTATTGCCAATGTTTGTCAACGCAGCGTTGCAGGGCCGACCCCTCGTGGTTCACGACGACGGCGAGCAGAGGCGTGCGTTTCTTCACGTAGCCGATGCCGCGGAGGGGTTGCTTCTTGTGATGCAGTGTCGGTCGTTGCAAGGCCGCCCAGTCAACTTGGGCGGCAGCGAGGCGGTTCAGATTGGGAATCTTGCAAGGATGGTGGTTGACGCCACCAAGACGAATGCGCCCATTGTAATGAAACCTTCCAGTGCGGTCTTTGGTGAGCGGTTTGCCGTAACGCACGACCGCGTGCCTGACACAAGTCTATTGACCACCATGACCGGATGGCGACCACTGCGAAGCACCAAACAGACGGTGGCCGATTGCATCGAGCACATGCGTGCCGAGCGAGCAATGGCTTGACACCTGGTCCATTGCTCCCGTTCATGGGGGCCTTGCTCATATCGGCTGCTTGTGTCTGGCCGTTTGCGCGTCTGGCGAAATGCATCGGAGCGGTCGCGACGGTCAAGAGCGATCGGTGGCACACAGCAGGCGAGGTTCCCCGACTGGCAGGGCCTGCCATACTGATCGCGATGTCTCCGTGGCTTCCGTTCGAGCATATTCTTCTGCTGGCTGTTTTCTGCCTGATCGGCGCGCTGGATGACGTACGATCCCTTTCGGCCGGGGCAAAGGCGGCGGCGTTGGCTGGGGCCGCTATTTTGGCTGGCATTGTCACAGGTCTGTGGTGGGTGCCGATCGTCATTTGGATAGCTTGCAACGCCGTCAACATGCTCGACCATGCCGATGGGCTTGCAGCGAGTGCAACCACGGCCTCCTTCCTCGGCCTGGGCGGCGATATCGGCATGGCCGGCGCGGGGGCTTGCCTCGGGTTCCTTTGCTTCAACTATCCGCCCGCCCGCTTGTTCATGGGGGACAGCGGCAGTCTTCTCCTCGGGGCGGCAGTCGTGCTTCTTGCTTCGACAAGAGGTTTTGACGCCTCGTTGGCGTGGATTGCCGTCCCGCTGATTGACGCGATATTCGTAACAACTCGACGCTTGCTGCAGGGGCGGAGGCCCTGGATCGGCGGCACCGATCACCTCGGTCACACGTTGCTTCGGCTTGGTGTGAACCGTCAGGTTTTGCCTGCTATTTATGGGGCGGCGGCGTTGACGGCAGGGCTTATTTTCTGCTGCGGTTGATCAGTAGGCGGCTTTTGTATTCGCGATGCTGGCGATGAGACAACTTGGCTGTGAACTCATAAAGCCGGATTGACCGAGAGATGGGGTCGAAACAGACTTAGCGCGATTTTGAAATAGGACTACCGCAAGGGTTGCCACCCGGCCCGACACTGCTCTTCGGTTTTTTCAGTTCGCATACTACGGCCAAAAGAGCCGGGAAGTCCTCGGACGGTCCGATAGCGTGGCGCACAAATGCGGTGATGGCTTTGCCTTCACGCTCAGCTTGCCGAGAACGCGTCTCACCAGTGCTATCCCAAACCGTCCATACCGCGGCAAGATGCTGCTTGATTGGTATTGCTGCCGTACAAAAAGTGGTTTTAGAGGGATCGAGGTTCCGATCACAAACGACAGATGCTTCGTTAACCTTCAGTTGCATCGAATGAAGTTGGTCGGAGACGCGTTCGGCGCCGACGGTGAAATGGTTGTCGAACGCATCAAATTTCCTGTCGTCGACAACATAAAAGCGATTTTCTGGCATCGCCTGTTTAAGCGCCGCCCACGGGTCGTCGCAAACGGACTTGGACCATTGCCGGCTTAGCTGAGTACAGATTCTTTTGAACGGCTGCGGGTCGAGGTCATTCCATCCATAGGCATACACCTCAATCTCAAGCTGATCGATCGTCGGCGCGCCTTGCGGGTTGCTGGCAGCCTTGCGAAACGCCTCCAGGCGATCTGTCGCCGCCTGGCGATCTTGCTGTCTGTTGAGCGAGAATGACGGTTTCGCGGCGACATAACCGGTGAGCGAAATAAAGGGCAAGACGAGAGGCACGCCGCCGACAACGACATGAGCATCGGACGCGAGAAAATCGATGTCAGCATCCGAGACATGTTTCGGCGAGGGCGAGCACGATTCCAAAATGGTGCCAAGCATCACGAGGCAAGCGAGAAAAACGAACGAAGACAAGGAACGTCGCGTCATTCTTCGCCTCTACATGATGCCGATTGCGGAAGAGTTAGCGGTCGTCACTGAATTGACGCAACGACTGCAGTGGGTCGTTTCCGACTAGCGGCTTTCATATTGCCGCGAAATCCGATTCGCCTCAGCATGACCCGATATCATCGGACCGATTTCGAATGGATCGTGATCGAGCCGAAGTTGCCCAACAAGCCGCGACGAGTGCCGCGCGTCGATGACCGGCGGGTGCTCAGCGGCCTCTTCTGGATGCTGCGATCCGGTACGCCATGGCGCGATCTGCCAGAGTGATACGGCGCACGCACCACCTGCTACAACCACTTTGTCCGATCGCAAAAGCAGATGTGTGGGACCGCCTCGTGGCCGACATGCCAAAGCACATGACGCCGAGGTGCAGATGATCGACACCTCATTGTCCGCGTCCATCAGCAGGGCGCGACGGCAAAAAATCGGGGTCGAGATTATTGTCTCGGTCGTTCTCGAGCCGGGCCGGCAACCAAAATCCATGCTCTTGTCGACGCCCAAGCCGATCAAGCTGCGCTGACGGCAGGCCGGAAGTGCGACACTGCCTCCGCAGTCGACTTGATCAGGGATTTGCCCGAGGGTGCCATGCTGCTCGCCGTGCGAACGCCTTGCGAGAGATGGCAGTGTGAATACTAGTTGCCGGCCAGTTCTGTGCATTCTTCATGCAGTCCGCCGATTTCCTGACATAAGTCGACCCGCCCAAGGCGATCGTCGCCCTCTTCAATCCCCATACGCCTGTGGTAGGCAGCGACAATATTTTTCAACTGCGATATTCTGCCGGCCCGGTGCCCGCTGGAATATGCCATACCCGCGATGCCACCGCACAAAGCGATTGCGAGCACCGCAGTTTTGCCGTTCATTTAGCTCCGCCCCTGCGAATCGTGTCACGAAGTACGAAGTCGATATTACTCCGCCGACATTGGGAGGACTGCAAATGGAAGATGCATTGGCCGCCCTGTTGACGAGTTTCCACAGGAAGTGGGACGCGTGGGCGCCGGCAGCAGGCATGTTTATAGCTATTGCGGCCTGCCTTGTCTGGACGGTCTACCTCCCGATCGTGGGTTTGCGCCACCTGATGGGCTGGTAACTCTGCGACTGAGCGTCGTCTCTCGGCCAGTCGCCGTCCCAAATTATTGGCGCAACAGCGGGCGTGTTGAACGTATCTGCGCCAAGCCTAGCTGGATGGGCTGGATGTCGATGGTCCTGGCCGAGATCGGTCACCTCAAGCTGCACCACGGCTGCCTTTGGCCGGGCTCAGCATCTGGTCGGCCCGACGCTCCTCATCAGGGCATTCGCGGCCGGCGGCTGGAGCCCGCTCGTCTTCATCGACGCCGCTCGTCGCCCCTCACGTGATCTCCTCGTGGCATTGGTCCGCATCGCTGCCGCTATCGGTGCATGCCTGTCAGAGCGCTGGCGCGATAGAGCGACTTGGCCGCCCAGCTTGGATGATACATTGTCGAGCCTTTCTCCAGCCGAACCAGTGACAATGTGATTGTCGTCTAGCCCCCGAGCGCGGGATCGTTCCCTGCCGACGCGCGCGCTGTCGACGCCGGTGCGGGTGATCCATGCGCGACTTGGCCTTCGCAGTGCCGCAGCAATACCGCTTGCACGTCTAGAGCCGCGCCAACCGGCCGCCATCCACGTTGAGCGCCGCGCCGTTGACAAAGGCGGCGTCGTCTGAAGCAAGAAAAGCAGCAGCTGCGGCAATCTGCTCCGGCTTGCCGACATCTTCCGGGCTGATGGTTTCGACCCCTGATTTGATGTTCGGATTTTCCCAAAGCATCGGTGTGTCGATGGCCCCAGGCAGGATAGCATTGGCGCGTATGCCACGCGCCCGGCCTTCGATTGCCGTGGACCGGGTGAGCGACAGTAGCGCCGCTTTCGCCGCTGCGTAAGGGGCGACATGCGGCGTCGTTTCAAGCGCGTGCACGCTCGAGATGTTCACGATCGACCCGCCTTGGGTCATGTGCGCGAATGCCTCACGCGTGAAATGGACTGCCCCCCAGCAAGTCCACACTCAGCACCTTCAGCCAGTCCGCGCTGGTGAACGCCTCGAGGGGCTTGAACATTATTAGGCCGGCGTTATTGACGATGATGTCCAACCTGCCAAATCGCGCGAGGGCCAGTCGACAGCACTGCCCGACGGCAATCTCGTCTGAAACGTCGCAAACCGAGGCGGCGGTGTCCGGCGCGCCGGCTTTTCGGACTGCCTGTGCGGCCGCCTGCGCACTGCCTCCATCCAGGTCGGCGATGATAACCCGGGCGCCTTCGGCGCCTAAGCGGCTCGCGATGGCCAGCCCAATGCCGCTTGCCGCGCCAGTCACAATCGCGCTCTTGTCAGCCAGCCGCATCGGGTTTCACCTTGTCCTTGGAGGGTTCCAGCGGTTCGGCTCCAGCTTCGGCGATCCGGTCCACATGCAAAAGGCCCCGCGCAAAGCGAGGCAGACACTTTGGGTGGCGAGCAGCTTGTTCCAGTTGGCGATGAGCGCCTTGTATGCGGTTCCCACCGCCCTGGGGTTGCGGTCCAGATCATAGAGGCCGACCGCATTGACCCTTCCGTTGTTCTCGCGCAGGGCGCTATCCCAGTCCACCTGATCGGTGAGCGAGTACCAAGTGAAGCCCACGATAGGTATGCCGTCGTTGCGGATCCTAAGCACGTTGGCCCACTCCTTCCACAACCAGTAAACGGCTTCGTCCCCGTTCGGCCCTTCGCGGATGTTTGTCTCTGTATGCATCACAGGTAGGCGGTAACGGTTGAAATACTGGCGCGTAATTTCGTCATAGCCGAACACCTCGCCGGAAGCCGACGTGGTTCCGTCCGCCCAAACCCGGTGCTCGTTGGTCTGGTAATAGTCAGTGCCCATCACGCAATGCCTGCGCAAATGGTTTTCCAGGAAAAAGCTGTACTCCTGCGCGGTCATCCCGTTTTCGAGCAGGTAGCGATAAGTGCGCGCGTCGACGTCATGCCCGTAATTGAGGTCGAGCGATAGGAAACGCTGGCTATTGAAACGCTCCGCCTTGCCGATGGCCTCGGGGGAATCGGCGTGAAAGTATTCCGAGGACTCGCTTTGAATGAAGATATTGTCGGGCCTCACTTGCAGGATTGCCCGCATCGCCACCACGTTGCCCTTCACGATATGCTTGAGGGCGGTGACGAAGGCGGTGTCGGTGCTCAGTTGCTCGTTCCACCAACCCCAGCGCGCTGAAAAGGTGGCGCAGACGAACATCTCATTGACCGGCGTGTAGAGCTGGATCCAAGGAAAGCGGGTTGCGAAGTCGTGCGCGTAACGTTCAAACAGCCGCGGAAAATCCGGGTTCTGGAAATTGCCCACCCAGTCTGGAACGCCGAAATGGCAGAGGTCGACGATCGGAAGAACATCCCTGGCCTTGAGGTCAGCGAAGGTCTCATCGGCGAAGGTCCAGTCATAGTGTCCGTCGCCGAACCAGGTCTTGTGAATTGGAGGCCCGTAGCGGAGAAAGCGAAGACCCAGTTCCTGGAGCAGTTCGAAGTCGGTCCGCCATTGCTGGTAGAAGCGACATTTCTCCATTTCGTCGACCCGCTCCCGTCCTCCACTGATCGTGGGAGCGCTGTTTTCAATGCCGGTGGCAAAGACGAAATTGAACATCAAAGGTCCTGAGCAGCCAAGCTGCAGCAATTTCCTAACGTCCAGCTTGCAACGCAGTTCCGGCCGGCAGGTCAGCACACTTTTGGCGATACGCGACTACGGCACCGGATGGCGCGGCGGGTCTCGCCAGCCACATTATGCGGCACCTGCGTGTTCAGTTCCTGCCGTTCGAGTCCGGGTGAAACGGATTGCCGCCGAAGGTGACTGCGTCAGATATCCATGCGACGAGATCGCCAGACGATGTGGGATTGCGATCGTTGATTTTTCCGCCTGGATGGACGAGCGCCAAGGGGAATGCCAAGCGAGGCAGGCATTTATAGAATGAATCTCCCGTTCGTTCGAATGATGGCGACTAAGGAACCAGCAGTTAGGATCCAACTGATGCTTTGGCCCGCGCGGCGGTGTTTCGCTGGCTTCGCGCTTTTGCTCGGCTGCACCGGATGTTCGACAGGTGGAGATGCAATGCGGTGAGGGCCGCGGTCTTGAGGTTCAGCGATGGGTCATGTGCAGAGCACGAGGGCGAATTTTCTCCTCGGTGCGTTCAGCTCGATTGGACGATGGACTTCGATTTTGCCGCACGAGACGCGCGGAGAACGGGCCGGGGCCATCTTCGCCCTCTTTCTGTTATGCCTTGTTTTGCTGTTCGCATCTCCGGCTCACAGTCAGCGGGCGCCTGACGCCTCAGCGCCTCTCCCAGCCAGCGACATCTCGTCGGATGCATTTACGGAACACGTCGATGTCGGCAAAGAGGCCGACAAGGCACCGGCACGGGCATTCGGATCCCACGCACCTGGAGAGCTGGTGCCCAGCGAAGCACAGGCACCCGACGCAGAGGCACAAACGCCGCCAGGCGAAAATCAGGAGATGTTACGACGCGAATTGGATGCCGCACGAGCGGAGCTAGCCAAGCAAGCACAAGCTCTAAAAGAGCAGCAGCGAAAGGACGAAGCCCTTTCGCTCGATCTGCAGACGGCGCAGCGCGCCATCGAAAGCTTCAGGGCCGAAGCCACTCTCTGGGGCGGTGACAAGCCCGCGCCCGGTGCAGCCCAGCCCTCCAAGGACGTTCCCGAGACTGCTGTGACGCAAGCTCTTGACGACGAACGGCACAAGGTTGAGCTCTTGGGGCAAGAGCTCACAACGGCTCACCGAACCATCGAGGCCCTCAAGACAGCCGCAAATGCGGCCGCCGTCGAGCTGGCCAACGCCAATAAGAACCGTGAGGCGGCCGAAGCAGGTCTACGGCAAGCTGGAGAAGCGCTCGAACTGGAACGCAACCGAGCCGATTCAGCTGCCCGTGACCTCGACGTCGTTCGCAAGGAGCGCGACGCTTCAAACCGGACCTCGGTCGGGTTAAGCGCGGCGTTCGAAGAAGAACGTGAACGGGCGACCGGTCTGGCCCTGAGCCTGAGTGCCGCGCGCGAGGCAATCGACGACGTCGCAACCATGAACCGGCCTGCGGCTGCACCGCGCTCGCGAATGATCCATAAGCCGGCAGGCGTGGTTGCAAGTGCACCACCCAGATCAGGGGTTGAACCGGGGCGCAAACCGCGCTCGCGAGAAAAACAGACAGGGAAGCAGGCTGCTGTCTTGGCCCCGATCTCTCTTCCTCTCGCATTGCTGCCGACCCGACCACCAAAAGGGCTCGACCCGCGCCAATGAACAGACCGTGGAGCCGAATGTATGCCGAGGTCAACATAGCAATGAAACAGTACGTCGCCGCCGCCCTGATGATCGGGATTGGAATCGGACCTGCCTCCGCTCTCGACAAAGGGGTAGGCGCCAGCGTCGGCGGAATCGGAGTCGGCGCCGGAGTAAACGCCGGTTCGCAAGGCGCATCGGTCGGGGTGGGAGCGAGCGTCGGCGATGCAGGGGGATCACATGTCGGAGCTTCGGTTGGCGCGGGCAAGGGATCAGTCGGCGTTGGCGTTGGTGCCAGCGGCAATGTCGGCAACGCAAGCGGAGGCGTTTCGACCAGTATTGGTGCCGGCGATGATCCGGCGGCCGATAACGGGTCGCCTACCGCTAGCGGCAGCCCAGCCACCACACCCAAAGGAACGGCTGGGCCCACCGCCGCTGCGTCCGCCAGGAGCGGCAAGCAATCGATCGCCTTGCCGCCAATTCTTAAGCCTTCCATATCTGACGGCGGCTTCACCGACGGCTATCCTGTCAAGCCTCAGAGACCCCTGAGAGCGAAGCCCGGTATACCAGCTGCTGTTGTGCAAGCCTGCCGCTCCGCGATCACGTCCGCCGCCACACCGCTTGGCGCCGTCCGCGTCAGGGCGTTAAGCGCAGGATTGTTGCGTCGACGTGGGGGTACACTCACGGCCCCAATCAAGGTTCAAATAGATTATGCAAGGCAAGGGGGCGTCGAGGTTCGGCAGGCCGACGTCGATTGTCGACTGGACAGGGCGGGCAGGGTCACGGCGATAAAATGAGAACTGGTTGGCCACGTTCGAACGCCGCGCCGTTCGGCTGCCTGGGAACTATACCGTCAATTTGCGATGCTTGTTGCAAAGCCAGTGAACATCGTGATTTCTAAACGATCATCGGGGGCGGGCCGTGGGCATGTCAGGTATTTCATTTCAAAGATCGGTGACCAATGGCTGGTCCGGTTTGACGGCAAGGACTATCCTTATGCAGCGCATTCGGAGGCCGTGCGTGCGGCTGTCAAGGCAGCCAGCAGTGCCTCGGCTACTGGCTACGGTGCCGAGGTATTGGTTCAAGGCGTCGATGGGAAGTGGCGAACGGAATGGCCCATTGATTGAGTCGGAACGCCCTGCACTGACGGCTGTACTGCGCGTTGGCGCTCATCTGTTCGCAGTTTGCGGCCGCGCCTTGTGGCGACCTTTTGATCGGCTCACCTTCGATGGGAAGCTATAGGTCAAGCTGTCGACCAACATAGCTATCCTCCTGACACACACCGGCGATGCTTGGTCTGTCCGGTAGGCTGCACATTTCAGCTGCGGCACAAGCGCCGTGTGCCTCGTGTCAACCAAATATTTCGAAGAACCGATGCGCGGCTTTACTCACCGCAACCAGTCCGGCTCGAAAACGTGACATTGGAAACCTTGTAGGAAGTGGGGCGTTATCGCTGACCTCTATCGAGTGAGCAAAGAGTGCCTGACAACGCCAAATCATCGTCAGCCCTCCATGGCGACCCCCCGGCGGCAGCAGCCACCACCGCATGGGCGGATCGCAAGGAGCTGGCATCGGCGGCGTTCGAGCGCACCCGCATGCCCATCGTCATCACCGATGCTCGGCAGCCTGACAATCCCATCGTGCTCGCCAACAGGGCCTTCCTGGATCTGACCGGCTATACATCCGATGAAGTCCTGGGTCGAAATTGCCGCTTCCTACAAGGGGAGGGAACATCGCCCACGGCCGTTGCGGAAATTCGAGTGGCGATAGAGCGTCAACGCGAGACGAATGTAGAGATACTGAACTTCCGCAAGGATGGTTCGCCGTTCTGGAACCAGCTCCATCTGAGTCCCATCAAGGACGATGAAGGCGGCCTCCTCTACTACTTCGCGTCGCAGATCGACGTAACCAAACATCGCATGATCCAGAGCCTGGAGGCGGCGGAGCACCGCCTTCTCATGGAGGTCGATCATCGCGCAAAGAACGTTCTAGCGGTAGTCGATGGTATCGTTCGGCTGAGCAAAGCAGACAGTGCACCGCTCTATGCAGCGGCCGTTCAACGCCGGGTCCAGGCTTTGGCGGTCGCACACGCCCTGTTGGCCGAGCGCGGCTGGCGCGATGTGCCGCTGGACGAAATCGTCTCCAGGCAGGTCGCCCATTTCGCGTCTGGCAGGACAGCGATGACTGGTCCTGAAGTTCTGATCCCAGCGGTGGTCGTTCAACCACTGGCTCTCGTCACCCATGAATTGATCGTCAACGCCGCAACCCATGGAGCTCTCGCCCAGGATACGGGGCGGTTGCAGGTCAGCTGGCAGGCGACCGGCCATCATGGCGGCTTTAACCTGCGGTGGGAAGAAAGCGGCAGACGTAAAGCTGGATCTCCGCCAGGGGAGCCCGGCTTCGGAACGACCATGGTCAATGCGATTGTCCAGAAGCAGCTTCAGGGTGAGATCCTGCGGGATTGGACATCGGACGGTTTGAAAATCAACATAAGCATCCCGGGCACGGCTGCCCTTTCGACAGCCAAGGGTGCCTGAAACCCTCGTTGATCTCAGCCCATTTTCGCATAGCGACATGGCAGGCCGGGCCCCCCGCTAGACGAACGTTTATCAACAAGTCTGGCCGTGAACTATTTCATCAAGCCGGCAGCGCGAAGGGCGCTTTCGATAAGCTGACCAGGCCCGGCCGTCGGACCGCTGCGTGGTTCGAAGGGCGGATGCGGGACCACCAGAGGGGAGCGTCCAAACGATGTTGCCGGTAAACGCGCATCTGGCGAGGGGTCCTCAGAACCCGCGTCTTCAAGTCCCCAGAATCGGGATATAAGCGAGGTGGACGATATGCCGGTGTCGAACACAAAAGATCCCCCCTGACTCAATCCGTCCGCGGAGTCCACGGGTGTCCCGTGCGCCATGCCCGAGATCAGGTACGACTCGATGACTTCCTCATTCGCGCCGTTCTTCCAGACGTCGCGGCGGTAGCCCTGATGCACCTGTGTCTCGCATTGCACTCTACTTTGCCCGAACAATGTGAGCCACTGCCTGACGAGCTGATCGGAGTTGATCGGACTAACTGTTGTGTCGGCGCTTCCATGCCAAACGGAGAGTTTCGGCCATGGTCCGCAGTGACCGGAAGCTTGCTGGACGGTCGTCGCCAATCGCCTTGCGGTGGGGGCGCCGTGACCTCGCATGCGGTCGAAAGCCTCCGGCAGGCTGTTGGCGCTGCCATAGGGTAGACCGGCTACGATGGCCCCGGCCGCAAAGACTTCAGGGTAAGTCGCCAGCATAGCGGCGGCCATTGCCCCGCCGGCGGAAAGGCCGGTGATAAAAATCCTTGTGCGGTCGATGTCGTGAGCGGTGACCACGGCCTCTATCATTTGGCGGATCGAAAGCGCCTCACCGGAGTCCCGTCGGGTGTCGGCCGGGACAAACCAGTTGAAACAAAGATTGGCATTGTTGCTGCGCTGCTGTTCTGGAAAGAGGACGGCAAAGCCCATGCGATCTGCAGTCCTCGACCAGCCGGCGCCGCGGTCATAGGATGCAGCCGACTGCGTACAGCCATGGAGGACAATCACCAGAGGGGCCTTCGCCGCAAGGTCCTTGGGGCGGTATGTCCAGGCCCGCAACTTTCCGGGGTTTGACCCGAACAACTGGAGTTCGGAAAAGCGCTCGTTTTCGTCAGGACCATTCAAGACGCCATCCATCTGTTTTCGCCGAGCTGCCAAGCGTGCAACGGTATCGGCGAGACTTCTCATGTCGGTATCCTTTCGCGGGCGGGTCCAACAAGCGGAACGCCGTGTTTCCAGGTTGGTTGCTGCAGTGCAGCATAATTGCTTGCAACCGCGATCCCCATGGGGTGGTGGGGGCCTCTGCCTCCGCGAGATAAAAGCCCCGCGCCTTTCTCAAACCGTGCTGCGTCAGGCCTTCCACAAGCCCGGACAACTTGCCTCAACGGGCCATCATCCGGGCTAGACATTGCGCCGAGAAAGGCTCGCCGTCCGACGATCGCCAAAACGGTTTTGCCGCGCCGGCAATGATTCCGGCTTCGGTCGAAGCAAGTCGAAACGGGTTGACATGGGGCATGCCGTCTCGCCGTGGACGACGGCCAGAGTGCCCACGCGGGAGGGGAACATCAGAGCTTGCTAACGGTTCTACTTTGGTGGATTTCCAATTGAGAGGACGATCGTGTCAGCCTTTGAATTCGTCTATTTTTCTGGTCTCACGGGGAATGATCTCCTGGGCGGTGTCGTCTCGTTGTTGGCGTGCTGTGTTCTCTACAACGTTATCGCGGAGGATCGCCCGCACCGGTGAGCCCGGGACCGCAACAGGTGGATCCTAGATCGGCCGCTCTCCACATTCGAGGTCGCATGCGGATGATTTCTATTTCCCATCGTGGGACCCACTCCGTCAGCTCTCGTCGGCCGATGCCAGCACTTGCGGACTACCGCAGCCACCCGCCCGCAGTTTCTCTCCGCATTGAGGGCCCCCCGCTGCAGCCCGTGAGGAAGACTTACGAGGGACGCGTTCTGAGCAAACCTGCACGCCTGTCTGCCTTGTGAGCACGACATCTCCGGCCATGATCGTGACCAACCGGCTGACACAAACAAGACCGTGGCATTCCGCCAATCAAGCCCGCTGGCGGCCTGCGGAACTTTCCTGCGCAGAGCGAATTGAGCCACGGCGGCCGATTCCCTATCAGAATCCGCCGCTGACCAAAGACCCAATCTTGGTCGGCCCGCGACTCCTCAGGAAGGCGCGGGCCAATACTTTGGCACTTTGGCAGGATTCGGGTGCGCGGCCTCGGGGTGATTTGAGTACCATGTGAGACAGCGGCTCGCGGAAATCAAAGCCGGTCTTGCCCTTCGCGGAGACCCGCGAGCGAAGGGTAGGACTTCGCCAAGGCAGGACAGTTGGCGCGTTGCCTGAGGGCTGCCGAGCAGGCGCGGCGCCCGGAGATCTGCCGTGCTCTCGCGAAAACAGAACCGTCATGAGATCAAGATTGTGTAGGACGAGGTGCGCTTGCAGGCGGAACTTTTCGCACCCATTTCTGAACTACAAGACCGATATGCTCATTCTGGATGATGAACTAGCCGGCGGCGGCCGCAGGGCCGTCGACGTCACAAGACAGGATGACGGTCACACGACCACGTTGAAAACGATGCTTGCTCGAAAGGCAAGATCGCCGCCCTCGTCTCGTACGACGATCGCCAATTTGTGGTGATCACCGTGTGGAAGGGCGTCTTTGGTCATCTCCGCCAAAGCTTTGATCGCCTCATATCTGACCGCGCCAAGGTCTTGGCATTCCGTTCCCTCATCGTCAGGGAATATCGTTCCGTTGTCGTCGAAGTCGAAATAGTAGAGCGCCATCGCCGACCGAGCTGGAGGGCTCGGCGTTTGTATTCCTCGCTCTGGCCCTGATGATCCATTACAGGAGACAGCGTCAACCACTCTCGCACGCGTGAAAAGCGCAACACCAGCCCTCAGCGAGGCTCCGCGCCAATTTACGCTCCAGTGCCTTCATTTGTTCGACTATGAGAAGCGGGTGCGCGGCCAAGTTCAGCCCAGTGCAATGCCTGTGCGAACAATCCCGAGCTTCAGTGTCGCGAAAGATGGTGTCGTGCAAAATTGCCTGCAGCGTCTCGCCGTCTGCGGGCTGCCACACTGGGCGTCGGACTTCTCCGGCCAATCAGCTGGACCCCGTGTCTGGTTCGGTGTGGCCGACCGTGCGGATGCTCCGACTAACCGATCGAACATTCGACGTCCGCTGAAATGTCCCCGAGATGAGGGCGATCGATGGCCGATTGGCTGCGGGGCTGGCAAGCAGAGTTTCGTCGGCTCGGCGCCCAGAAGGAGAGTTGCCTGAAGACGCCGAGCCTAGCCAGCGAGATTAGCGGGGGGCCGCATCCTCTCGCCGGCTAAGAGGTTATGCGCTCTCTTAGGCACTCGTGAAGCATTCGAATGCACTAAGAGGCCGGGACATTTCTGCCTGAAATCCGACTTGCTTAGCCATTTCATGTCGGGAGGAATAAACCGGGTTGTCCAATCGTCTGCTCGAGAAGGACCTGACCTTATAGTCTCGGCACTGCATAGCCAGCTGGCCCGGACGGGCTCCTGGATCAAGGCCGTTACGACGTTCACCTGCAGTTGCAGGGCGGATGATGCCGCCCGTCGCGCGACATGAGTTTCCATCCTGATCGTGTTGCGCTCGATGTCGATAACATCCCGCAGCCTGAGTGCGGCCGCTGGACCCGAGCTTCGACACGTGCGTAACTGCCAACCCTGCGGTGCATGAGATTGGTGCCGCAGGCGACCTCCTGAACATGCGCAGCCGCGGCCCAGTTCACGGCAATGCGGCCACCGAGCTCGTTTCTGGAACATGTGTCGGGACATCCCGGAGCCTGACGCTTATCCTGCTGCGGCGCCTTCCCCATCTGCCGCGGGCCAAGCCGCTGCCTTTTATGCAACATGTGGGAACCTGATATTCGTCGGCTGGTTCGAGAGGCGGCAGCTCCCGTGCTGCTGGTCAGGTCCCCAATACTTGGCCGGGCCCGCTTCCCTC
This sequence comes from Mesorhizobium sp. ESP6-5, assembly GCF_020164695.1. Taxonomy (NCBI): domain Bacteria; kingdom Pseudomonadati; phylum Pseudomonadota; class Alphaproteobacteria; order Hyphomicrobiales; family Phyllobacteriaceae; genus Mesorhizobium; species Mesorhizobium sp. ESP6-5. The sequence goes on along the minus strand of NZ_JAIUGR010000009.1, from coordinate 82,236 downwards.
GCCAGTGAGGCGGGCCCACTGCATCGGCAAAGGCGTCCGGCGCCATCGTTTGGAACCTAGATGACCATAACTGGTTGGGCGCCCGTGGGCGCGGGTGACGATTTTTAAGGGACCGATATGCGTCGCAAGATCGACAAGCTAAGGCACGAACGGACTGACCGGGAATCTCGCGTCGTCATCGATGCGGAGCATAAAGCTAGCGAAGCGAAGACGACAAACGGGTCGGTTCTGACGTTGAAGAGGAGCCAATGATACTGCTCGATCTAGAAGAAGGTCTCGAAGAAGCTGGCTTCCCGTCTGCTGGTATGAGTAGCGCCACGTAAGATCTGTCTTCGATACCGACCCGGACTTGATCAGCGCTCTTATCTCGGACATCCGGCTGGGTGATGGACAATCCGGTTGGGAAGTTGCCCGGCATGTGCAGCAATCCAATGCGATGATCCCGGTTGTCTATATAAGCGGGGACAGTGTTCCTGGCATTGGGGCGCCGAGGGTGTCCTAGAAAGTATCATCACGAAGCCGTTTTGCTTTGCCTCAGGCCATCACCGCCCTTTCCATGCTGCTCAACCAGCAACATCCGCACCAAACGAGCCAGGCGCGTAGGCGCTCTCGATTGCCTCACGCGCGTACGCGCCAAAAGGTCGAGGCGGTGCCTTCTGCTAATCTGGCAATGCCTTACCAGTTTTGGTGAGTAGCCCGGGGCCTCACCGCGCAATACGGCCCACAGCCCACCCGAGCGAGATAGCCACGACGAACCCCAGAACTATGGCCGTAAAGAACCACATAAGGCGTTCCTTCGCTCGTTGTACGAGCATCAACGCGGCAAGCGATTTATAGTTGCAGGTCCGCGGGGCAGCGGTCCGCTCGGGCGCCCGCCGACGCCGTGGAGCCGCATGTCTGGTGGTCGGTCTCTGAGTGGGTCCTTGTTGGACGTAGTTGCCACCCCTCGATGGACCGTTCCAGGTCGGTGGATCTCGATTCCGTCGTGGTAGGCGTCGCCCAGGAAAGCAGGGGCAAGGCTGACCGAGAAGGAGATCAGCAAGGCGAAGGCGGTCGCGAGCAAGACATGGTCCCTGTTGAAAGCCGGGTATAACCACCCCCAATCCGGTTCGTTCATTCACAGTCTGCTTGCTCGTGTGTCATGGTTACCGCGCCGTTAAGAACGGCCGCGCACCTTTGCAACTTGGACGCAGCCTAGGGCTGGGCGGCGAGCCCTTTCAGCAGCCTTCGAAACGCCGCCTGATTGCCAATAACTCCTCTGTCTCGCTTGGAACTTTTTTTCGCCGCGCGGATTGCTGTGCATGAAAAAAACCCCTGAAGTTGCTCCGCCCATCCTAGCCGAGACCAGCCCGGACCGGCCTGTCAATTGCGAGGTCGCTCTGGAATCCGCCTTCGCGGCCCTTGTCGCCACCTCCATCGGCCAGGGATGGACTCCGGAAGAGACGGCCGAAACGCTGCACAAGCTGGCCATGGAGCATCTCGAACAGCTCAAGGCCATAACGGCCTAATCGCTCCGGCGTGGCTCCGGAATTTTGACACGCCACATGTCGAATTATTTGCATTCAAATGAATTTCACGACGCTATAGATGCTGCCTCAACGTCTGGGAGGAGAGCATGGCTCCGCACGAACAGCATGCCGTTGAAATTATCCGCGAGAAGAAATGGACCGTGCGTGTAACCGCCTATGGCAGCGCCATCACGTTCACTTTCGAATCTGAAGAGTACGCTCGCTCATACGCGGACGGGCAGGCGTTCCGCCTCGGAGTCGAGGTTGTCGAATTCAAGAAATGCGCCTAGATGCAGATCAGCGAACTTTTTCCCGCAGTTCCTGTTGGCCCTGAGGGGGAACTTCGGACGCAACGGCTTCAGATCGCCACCCTGCTCAGGCCCAGCCTGCGCAGGCAGTCGGCCGGCGCCAGGATGCGGGCAGGCGGTCGTAACGGTCTCCATCTGTCGTTGGGCTCACAGCTCGCGATCGCCAGCGCGCGCACGAGTTCGCCGGTTGCGTTATCGGAATACTTCCTCTCAAACTAGACTTCGGGAAACTGTCATGGACTTCATGGCCCTGGGGAGGGGTGTTTCCTATTATACCGGCTCCAAAATTCTGCCGTTTGAAGTCGCCGTCGACGGTACCTGAGAACCCGGGCTTTATCGCGGGGAAGTATGCCATTGCTGCCGATGGGCTCACGGCGAGCATTGACGGCTAGTTGGCCAGCCCCTTCCGGAGTTCAGCCCCGCGCGGACTCAGCCCGCCGAGGCGAAGCGGCCATGCAGTGCAACAAAGCGAAGCGAACCACGTTGCCCCTCAGGAGTGGAGGAATGAAGATGGCAGACGACAAGAGCAAGAGAGAGACTCGGGATCGTAACCGCGTCTCGGTCGAAGAAGACTACGAGGTGCGATATCTCGCTGAGAAGGCCGCGATTACGGCCCAGCAGGTCCGCGACCTCATTAAGCAAAACGGTAATAACCGCGATACGCTGGAACGCGGAGCGAAGAACTCAAAGGTTCGCTGAGGCCAAGATGGCAAGGTACCAGGTGGAAGAGATCTACGGTGACACCGTCGTGTCGTCTGGCGTCGTCGTGGAGGACGATCCGATGAAAGCAGCCGAACAGGCTGCCGGGCAAAGAGTGTCCCCAAGGGCACTGCAGGAACATTGGTTCCGTGTGGTTGATGAAGAGCAAGCCGCCGTCTACGAGTACAGCCTGGCCGCACGTGACGAGCAAGATGCCCGGGTCTGAACTCGCGGACGAGCACAACCATTTCCACAGTTGTCCAGTATGCGGTCGGCAAGTCGATCAGCGGGGCTTGCGTCAACCTATGGCATGAGGTGCCTGAGCATGACCCGCTGGAGAAGGAGCCCGCGCCGATCCTCGAGTTGCCACCCCGAAACTGGTAAGCCCGCCGACCGAGGGCGTCGATGAGTTTCTTCGCGGCCTGGACGAGCCGGACGCAATAAGTCTGTACGGCAGAAAACCAGACCTTCACACAGGCGCTCAATCGCGCGATCAACACGAAGCCTCCCTTGAACGGTGCATGGTCATGAACGTCATCGCAGTCAGTCTGGTATCGCTCGTTTTGGCGATCGCGTGTGTTCTGGTCCACTATGAGGCTTTCAGAATGGTCGCGAGCTCTGCCCGTTCAGCCGAGGTCGGCGGGTTCCCGAGCCGAGGACGACTGCTGATCGTAATCTTCGGAGCGCTAGCCGCACATACTGTGGAGATTACGTTCTACGGTTTCGTCTTCTGGGGCCTCCATAACTACCGGCTGTTCGGCGAAATCGTCGGAGAAATCTCCGATGGATGGGTCGATTTCCTGTATTTCTCCGTCACCAATTACACGACGCTGGGAGTTGGCGATATCAGGGCCGAGGGTCCGATCCGACTGATTGCCTCGTCGGAGGCGCTCACTGGACTGGTGCTGTTGAGCTGGACGGCCTCGTTCACCTACCTCTCCATGGAGAATTTTTGGAAAAGGAGGTAGGGCCGCGAGATCTCTGGCCCGTCTCGATGTGAGGTCTACTGACGGAGGCTACCGGCAGCGATCGCGGGGCATGTGCCATGCTTCGTTCCATTGGCGAGGAGCGGCTTAATACCGTTTCTCCTCCTTGCCGTCAGCCATGTTCCTTTCCTTGCGCCTTCGCCTCTTTGCGCCTGGCCGGTTGATCTGGGCGCGGGCCACCGCGGCCTCACAGGTCGACCTGATCTCTTCAACCTCGGTCGCGGTCAGAAGATCTATCCCGATAAAGCTGTTCTTGGCGGTACTCACCCGCACCAGCTCGTCAAGCTTAGCCTGTACCGCTGCCCCATCTCGGTTCTGCGTATTCTGGATGAGGAACACCATCAGGAACGTAATGATCGTCGTAGAGGTGTTGATGATTAGCTGCCAGGTTTCTGAAAAAGCGAGCACAGGTCCGGAGAAGCCCCAGACCGCTATCAAAGCGATGCAAAGGATGAATGTAATTGGCCGGCCCGCTCCTCGAGCAACGGCGTTAGCAATATTTACAAACCACTTTTCCATTCAGCGTCACGGACCCATCACAATCAACCCCGCCGAAGCGGAAGTCTTTTGCTTCATTGCGCCGTCGCTTCTTCCTAGCCGCCGATTTGGACTGACCAGATTTACTTTTGAGGTGGAGTTCTTTGAGGGGGCTGTCATTGCGGGGGCGGCTCCGGCCTTCTTGGCCGCGCTCGCCTTCGCACTCGATGGCTTCTCCGCAGCTGCCTTCTTAGGGGCGGCCTTCTTAGCAGGAGCCTTCTCCACTGCCTCCTTGCTGGATGAGAAAACGCCGGTGATCCGGTCGATGATGGACACTGCGCTACCCTCCGTTCAACTCGATCATCAATGTGCAGCGGCAGGAAACGGTTCCATTCAGGGATCAGCAATCGCTAATGGAACGACGCCGACGGTCGGCCTGAAATCGACGCACCGCGCGACGTTCTACACCGACTTTGCCCAAGATTGACCAGCGGCGGGGGGCTGCGCTTGAAAGTTGTTCAAACAACTCTCCAGCGCCTCGATCCGGTAACGCATCAAAAGGGCGCAAGACTTGGGCCGGCGGCACAAAAAGCTTGACGCACCTTCGACGCGGGCGAGGTCTGCCGGCGCGCTCGACCTAGCCACCAGCGGGGCAGGATGCCGCCGCCGAGTTCCTGCTTGGTCGTGTACCCGGACTTAACTATGCGGGCCTCTTCCCAGATGCTCTTCGACAACTGCATGACACGCCTGCTGAATGGGTAAGCGCAGCCAATCCGGCTCCCGCGTTGGACGCATGGAGCCGGACCAAAGAGCGATCAGTCCTCCTGTTGGATGACGACGGGCCGATTGTGGTGGTGACGGTGCATCGAGCGAGTGATGACGACGGTATCACGGCGGTGATGCCGATGGCGCCATGAGCGATGGCCGTTGTCATAGAATGCTTCCTGGCCGTGATGTCGGTGGTGAAGACGGCCACCTTCGTCATTGTATATGACGGTGGTACCATGGTGATGTCGGTGATGTGTTGAAACCACCACGTCAGCCTCGGCAGCAGAAGCGACCACCGGAGCCGCAAGCGAAAGAGCCAAAGCGCTCAGAATCAAAACCTTCATTTTGCTATTCCTGTATGCCTGAAACACGTCCCTTCACGAAGCCAACGAGGCAGGGGTGCCTTTGTTCCGGTCTGTCCGCCGGGTTTCGCAGGGGCCATCCCTCCAAAGCTGACTCGCGTCGATGCGCACCGTTTGATCGGTTAGGCCACGTGTGCTGTGACGAAGCCGATACGGGGACTGGAACAGGTGTGAAGGTGATTCCGGTTTGCGGCTTGGGTTCACCGGTCTGGCGATGCGGCGGGCGGTTCTTATCAGCCTGCGGCAGGCGAAGCGGGCGCGGGTGCGTTGCCGCCTTCGTTCTGCTCGGGGGCAACCTGCGGTGTCGGTTGCCGTGAAGCGTTTGACAAGGGTGCGAATATAAAAAAGGCGAGAAGGCCTAGAAAAACCAGGGCGATCACGACCACGGCCCAGCTCGCGATCCGAGCTGTACCTCGCCGTTCCTGATTGCGTGAGAGATCGTTGGTCATTGAGTGTCCTTCCGGGATCGAATGGTCGGTTCCCATCGGCGCCCGAACTTCAATTGAGCGCTGATGTTCCTTTCATTCGGAAAGACCAATGCTAATGTCAGGCTCATCCCGAAGGATCACTTGCCAAGGGAGAGAGCAGCGCGGCGCGCCGAGCAAGAGGTCGACGTGAAGGCTTCCCGCGGAAGCGGCTGCATGGAACAATCCATCATGCCCAGATTTCTCGGGGCCGCCGGCCACAGCGTGGAGAATGCTCCAAGCCATTGGATGGCCCCAAAAGTGACGGCGCTGCTGCGCCGCGAACTCCCGCCAGCCAACTCCGCCTCACCTGGCATCGTCAACACCCTTGATTTGCGCCGGGTTGCCCGGTGTTCTTTCGGCGATTTGAATCGGCACACCAGTCCACTGCCAAACGGTCGTAGCTGGTGTGCGAAAGAACTGGATGTGGCCACGGGTGCCGGCAACCTCTATCCGCGGCCATGACTCTGCGATGCTGTTCCGGTCAGTGCCGTAGGACCGTATTGCCTGAGCAAGGACGACGATCGTGTCGTATCCTTCCAGAGCAACGAAGGAGGGCGCCTCGCCCAACTTCTCCCGCAGGGCCCTTTCGACGCGTGAGCCTAGCGGGTTGAGGTCTCCGGGTCGATAGCGCAGGAAGGGGATCGCAGCGCTATCTTCGCCTAGCAATGTGGCCCATTCAGCGAATTCTGGTTGCCCAGCTGGAGCGCCGATCTTGATCGTGGACAGGCGACCGTCATTGCGAACTGACTTGACGATTGAGATTGCTGGCTCTGGCTGGCCTACAAGAAGAAGAAGCACTGTCGCGCGATGGTGGATGAGTTGGTCGCACAACATTGACGGGTCCAGCGAGCTCATGCTGATGTCCGATAACGTCGCGCCGTTTGCTTCAAGGTGATCACGCAGAATGTGAACGCCAGATGCCCAGTAGACGCTCTGCTGCGATGCAACGGCGATCCGATCGTGGCCAGCGCGCGACAGGAAGTCGGCATATGTTTGCCAGCCGCGGGACTGCGGCGGGGCAAGACGTGCGACCCACTTGGTTGGTTGATCCGTTAGCCTGTCGAGTACCGCCGACGAACAGAGAAAAGGGAGTCCAAGCTCGTCGGCCCTGACAGCCGCCGCGCGAGCAACGACACTGTGATACTCTCCCGCTATCGCTACCACGCCCAAACGGGCCAGTTCATCCACCGCCGCGACGGCCTTCTGTGGATCGGCTGCAGTGTCTCGGACGAGCAGCTCAAGCGCCTTGCCGCCGACGCCACCAGCGCTATTGATTTCGCTAACAGCTAGCTGAAGGCCCGCAAGCAAATGTCTGCCTGCCTCAACCCAGCCGGGGCGAGTCAAAGGGACGAGTGCTCCGATTGTGGTCGTTTCTTCGGAGCCCGGACCAGTCGATGCCATTCAGTATCTCCTGGTTCGCAATCCTCACCGCGTGCCCAGCTACAGCGCACATGCCTCGACCGATAGAGACAGTCGGACCTAACTCCAACGATCTGTACCATCGCCACTACCGACACAGTTCCGATGCGGCGGGTCTTAGTGGACTGGCTACCGGCGTCGATAATCCCGCCGCCACCGACACGAGGCAAAATTCGATGGCTACTGCCCGCAGATCCTAAACGCTTGTACTGAGACGCTTAGCGGGTTGTAAGGCAGACGGTGTGCCAATTTAACGCCAGAGCAGTAAAAAGTCCGAAAAACACTTGGTGGTTGACGCCTGTTTGGGCGTCTGGTCCGGGCTGATTTGCGGCCAAATCCGAGCAGCTAGTGGAGACTAGGTGTTGAGACCCGGAATGGTGAGTGTGTTGTGTTTGCTTGGGGCGCGACGGTCTATTGGCCTTCATCCTGCCGATAAAGCGAACCTTATGGAAAGGAGACGGTCCGGAACCTCGCTGCCCCGACTACGTTTCGACTATCAAACGAAGGAGGCCACACATGGACTGGAACCGCGTTGAAGGGAACTGGAAGCAGGTCAAAGGCAAGGTCAAGGAACAGTGGGGCAAACTCACCGACGACGACCTCGACCGCATCGCCGGCAAGCGCGATCAGCTCGAAGGCAAGATTCAGGAACGTTACGGCCTGGAGAAGGATCGCGTCCGCCGTGACGTCGACGATTGGTACAGCATGCAGGGCTGGTAACCATTCCCAAAGAAGTCCCAGAAAGCCCGCGGCTCTGGCGGACGATCTGCGCCGATGGGATAGCCGGATCGCGGGCTCTTCGCCTTCAGCATTACTCGACGACGGGACCGGGCTTCAGCGATTCGGCCTTGTCACTCACAGGTTCGCCAGCCTTGTCTTGCACGCAATCGTGGAAGCGATTGCGCTTGTCTGACGAACGCACCGCAGGCTGAGCGGCTGCTCGAGAGCTTTGCGAAAATCTGAATTCCGCGTAGGCCGCTCTTCAGCGGCTCTCAGCATCAGTCATACTGCGCTCGCTCGGCAGCGCCCCCTGTGTCGTTCCAGCACACGCGCTCTGGCATTCGTCTTGCAAAGCCACTTCATCTTGGGAGAAGATGAAATGGCTCTATCCAATCAGCTGCTTGACGAAGACCTAACTTTTCAGTGTCCGAGCTGCAAAACCCTACTGGTCAGGAAAGGCTCGTGGGTCAAGTCCGTAACGACGTTCACCTGCAAGCGATGCGGCGAAAGGGTACGGCTCTCGTACAGCGAGAAGCTTGAAATTTTCAGGTTGGGTGCCACTGCCCGCGACACTGGAACCTAACGTCGCGTAGTCTTCTTTGCTCATGCATTTGAACGACGCCGGTCAATGGCCACGATGCTAATTTCAGATAAGCTGGCAAAGGTCAGTTAGGCTCGGCGGTTTGCCCCTGCGAGATCAAGCCACCGAGCCGTCGCCTGGTCAGACAGGCCTCCCATGCGGGCTGCAACATCCGGCCCTGCGGAAGTTCAGGAAACGGCGGACCGGTTGTGTGCTCGCACGTGCTCATGGCCCAGGTGCCGGCGGCGGTGGAATGAGCCGTTCAACGGGAGTTAATCAGCGTCGATAATGCCGTGACAATCTGTGGCATGAAAAACGGTTTCCAGATGATGATGCTATTCGACACCCCTTCCGCGCCCCAGTGTGAGGCAGTGTCGCCGGTCGCGTAAACGACGGGCAAATTTGGATTTGCCTGCCGAATATGTCGAGCGACGCCCCGCCTCGCATTCCCGGCCCCAGACGGATGTCCGCCACGAGAGCCCGGATTCTTGAGGGGTCGACATCGAACGCCTCAATCGCGCTCGCGGCGTTGCTGGCAGCAACGACGGTGAAGCCGGCCTTGGTCAGCGCGAAATCGAGGTCAAGCAATATGACAGGCTCGTCTTCAACCACGAGGACTTTGCCGTCATGCATCATGGACCATCCCGTAGGCGTTGGCCGCCCTAACAATGAGAGGATGACTAAGTTCCGGCCTTGTTTGTGAGCCCACTAGCCGGCAAGTGCGGGCAGGATGCACAATGGGCCGGCCTCATGTCGGCTTGTCCACCAGCGGCGCCTTTCTGATCGACGACTTGTACGCGCTCACCAGCCTGACGACGGCGGCATCGATTGTGACTGGTACGCCCAGATTCACCGTCACGCGGTTTTCGTTGATGTGGGTGACGCTGCCAATCAACTCGATGTGCTGCCCCTTCTGTACCTTCGTCGTATGGTCGATCACCGAGTGGGGTTGCCCATAGGAAGGGATGGAAACGCTCACCCGGTCCTCAGTGACCCGCTTGCGCACGGTTGCCGTGATCACGACCTCGTCGCCGATATTGATGCCCTTTGCCATAGCCGTGAGTCTGGTGCGAATAATGGCTTCGTCAAGCAGATGCTAATATGAATTGTCTGGCGAGGCCGAACCGCCCGCTTGCCGGCCGCGTCCAGTATGTCGCTCCAGCACACGCGCTCTGGCATCGTCTTGCACGGACGCATTCGCCGGCTGCGCAACAACACCGCTCGCCAAACTGATGATCATCGGGCGCGAAACTCACCATTTCGGAGGCGGCGGCCGACGACTGGCATGAGTCAGGCTACCTAGCCAGCCAGAGGAACAACTGTGTCCAACCCTCGAACGACCCGCGCGAGGCGCGTTTCTCAAGTCCTTCTCCAAGCAACAACAAGGCAGCTATCCTAGCTTAGAGGGCCGAGGGATTCGTAATGAAGCCGACGCTACCTGGCCGCGCCTGGAGGGGGGCTCAGCAACCGACCCAGTGGAGAAGGATCGACCCTGCCGACCAAGTGCACGAGACATTTGTCACATCACTTCCTATCCAACAATCGACCGATATGCTCTAGCGACGTCAGTTTGTTCATCAGGCCAGCCTTTGAAAGCCTAGGTGCATGGTCGAGACGCGGTCCGTCTTGGGGTCGCTTCGATGAGAGCGAGTTGATCTTGGCACCGAGCGTTTCCTCAAGCGTGCGGGCAACGCCGTCGGCCCCCAGCAGAAGCATGGGCAGACGGTAGGCCACGGCCCAGGCACGCCAGTCGGTGGCAACAAGCTCGAGCTCGTCGGACACCAGTAGCGGCACCGTCAGCATCGGATCATTGTGCAGAAGCTTGAGCTCCGCTGTGAAACTTCCACTTGGATCCTCCATTGCGCAGGCGGCCACTCCGCGGAAAAGCTTGGCGGGGAGGGCAATGATTGCCGGCACGCTGCTCACATTTTGCGTGCGGCGGACCACCACACCACGCTGGTTGAGCGTAAAGGTCACGCCGCCATAGTTGTCACTTGTGGTGTAGCTCACCTGCTCCGGCAGGCGCGACGGGTCGAGACGCCTGTTGCGGCCGGTCCAAGAACTCGTCTCCGGTTCAGTATGAGTCCGCTCACCGTCGTCCATCATTTTCACCTGGAGAGAGAAGGGGCCGGAAGCGCAGCAGCCAACCAATGCCCAGAGTGAGCCCCCCTGCGGCGCCGCCGTCTTCGGCTTGCATCCAGCAACGGCAGCGTGCCTTGGCCATCTGTGCCTCCTATTGAGGCGGAACCGGACGTACCCGGCTCGAACGCTCAGCACATGTCCTAGTGCCAGATAAAATAGGAGCGTATTCTGCATTAGCCATTACTAATTCATGTCAATTTTTTGGTAAGTCTCGCAAAAGACCGTCGGCCGAGTTATGCAACTCGACAGCCGCGGCCGACCCCAGTCAGCGCATTTGTTGCGCGAATTCCGTGTAGCTTCGGCTTTTAGCGGTCGAACAGGCAGTGCGCTAGGCTGTGGCGAACGATCCGCTGTCGGTCGAGCTGATCGACGCGATGCTGTCGCGAGCGGGTGTGGCGACAGTATTGCCGACCGCATCCCGCAACGAACCATGCCGGCGACTTCATGACTTCATGGCCATCCCCTGCGTCGGCCCGGTGACGGCGCTCTCGTGCCTGACGCGATCGACGATCAGTCGCGCTTCCGCCTTCGCGTGATATCGCGGCCTCACGTTGAAGGTCAGCTATCGTGCTTCCCTGGTCACAAGCGAACCGACCGCTGCCGGCCCCCAATCTGCCGGTCAGCTTTGCGCCTCATGTCGGCCGTTGAGGCCCGCTGCGCCGATTCTCGAAAGCGGACATCATCGACCACAGGGCAAGGGATGCAGCGCAAGGATCACATCGCTGCTTCCTGCTCCATTTCTTTCACGTCCTGAAAGCGGTCCGCAATCCGTGGGTGAACACGTCCGCCGTCCGCCGCGCCGATGGCCACGACGATCTCGTCGGCTGCCGGGCCGTCCGCGATCTGGAAGTTGGCGGTGATGAAATGCGAGCGGCGGCCGTTCTCGCTCTTGTGCATCATCGGCAACGACAGCAGCGCGCCTGGGGCGTTGCGCGTGTTGCAGAATTCGAGATAGGTCGTGCCGCCGACGGCGTCGCGAAACACATTGCCGAACCGCAGCGTATGGATCATGGCGGAGGCGTGTTCGATCTCGCCTGCGACGCCCACGGCGGCGGCCTTGCCGTAGCTCTCGATGCGATCGGCAGGCATAAGCTCGAGCAGGCGACGCGTGAGCTCATGCCCCAAGCGCGGTGCGATGGCGACAATCTCCGGCCGCAGGTTCTCGACGAAGCCGCGCGCCGCCCATGGATTGCGTAGCACGGCCGCGACGACGATCGACTTTACAGGCTTAGCGCCCGCCTTGCCGCCTTCAATGTGCACTTCCTCGATGAAGGTGCAGACTTTTCGCAATTCCATGATCTCAGGCCCTGTTGGTGGAAGCCCAGCCTAATCAGGCCCGGAAAGCTGGTATTCCTCCGGTTCGTAGGAAGAATCGGCGTGCACCCCGCTTGGAAGCGGTGTAGCGTTCGTATATCCGCGACGGCTTAAATGGCCCTTCGCGAGGCGGAAGACCGGGCGTGGACCACGAGTCGCAAATTCTCTCTTTGCGGGACGCCGCCAGCCTCATCAATTCGGGTGGCGATCTCCAGTCCGTGCTGCGCGACCTCGTGCTGGCAGCCTGCCGCCATGCCAAATGGACGCTGGGCTCGATCATGAGCATCGATGCGCCGCATGGCCACGCCTATGTCATCGTCCGTCATGATCCGACGCTCATCCAACGCGCTTTGCCGGACCGCTGGGAACTGGCGACCAGTCCTTCGATCGTCGCGCTCAACCGCAACGAGCCGGTCTATATCAGGGATGCGCGGGTGTCGGAGGAGTTTCCGGGTTATCGCCGCGAGGCGTTCGAACGCGACTATCGCAGCGTGCTCGTCATGCCGATGAGCTGTGTCGATGAAGATGGCCGGCCGATGGTGCTGACCGTGGTCTCGCGCGAGATCACCGAAGTGAGTGCCGAGGATATCGCCTTTATCGGCATGATCGTGCATCTGGGCGAGATCGCGGTGGAGAAACAGCATCGGCTGCGCCAGGAAAAACAGGCGGGCGAGCGTCTGCAGCGCGCCTTGCAGGCGCATACCTCGCTTCTGCAGCAGGCGCTGTCGGAAGGATCGGTCTCGCTCGCCGACAAGGTCGGCGAGCTGTTGCCCAACCCCGTCGTGGTCATCGATTTCCACGCCAATCTGGTCGTGGCCGGCCGCTCGCCGAGCCAAGCGCATTTCGATGCCGCGACCTGGCGCCAGGCAGTTGGCGGCGTGCTCAACCGGCAGATCGTCAAGGTCGCGCGCGGCGCGTCGGAAGCGCGCCAGGACGAGACTTTGTTCGTCGACGACGGCAAGCATCGCCTCAAGCTTTCGGTGCGCGTAGAGCCGTTGACAATCGACGACGAAGTCGTTGGCGCGCTGATGATTTTTCCGACGCCGCAGCAATCCGGACAGCTCGACCAGATGCTGCTCGACAGCGCCAAATTTGCGCTCAGCGTGCAAATGATGCGCAGCTTCGTCCGCTTCCGTTTCGAGACCAGATCGCTGACCGAGCTTTTCCTGGAAGTCGTGGAACGCCGCTGGCGCGATGAGGCCGACATCGTCAACCGGGCACGGCGGCTGGGGCTCGACCTGACCGTGCCGCAAAGACTTATTGTCGTCGACTACGCCGATACGGCAAAGGACGGCGGCGGGCTTGCCGATCCCCATCATGCCCTTGTCCGCCTTCTGGAACAGGCAGGCGTGGCGGGCACGGTTGTCGCCGTGGAGGGCGGTCTTGTCTGTCTCGTCGCGGGCGATGCCAGGGAGAGCATGCGCCTGGCGAAATTGCCGAACACAATCGCCACGGAGTTTGGTCGCCATCTCGGCCGTGAGCCGGCGGTGCTGGTTTCCGAGGTCTGTGCCTTGCTGGCCGATTATCCCACCGCCTGGGAGCGTTCCCGACGCATGATCCGCATCGGCCGGTCTTTTGGGCGCACCGGCGTTTTCGCCGGCCAGGATTTCGGTCCGCTGCCGATGCTGGTCGCGGCCGCCGATGTGCCCGATGTGCGCAACTTCGTCGACAAGAGCGTCGGCGCCTTGATCGCGCATGATCGCGAGCACGGCACGCCGTATCTGGACACGTTGTTTGCCTTTCTGCGTGAAGGTTGCCGCAGCCAGGCTTGCGCCGACGTGATGGGGCTGCATGTCACCACCTTGCGCTATCGCCTGTCGCGCATGGAAGAGCTGTTCGGGATCAAGCTCGACACGCCAGAACAACGTTTCGCGGCCGAGCTGGCGATCCGCCTCAGCGGCATCATCGACAGCCGCGTGCCTGAAACCCGCTAGTACCACTCCATCCCGACATTGCCGTCGCTATCCGCCGCCAGGCGCGGGCTTATCGCGCTCCTGCTTGCTCGGGATGGCAGCAGCCAGTCGCGAACTCTTTCCTACAGATCCGAGGAAGAACCGGTGCCGCCTCCTGCCTAGCCTTCGTCCGACGATGTGGAGGAAGATAATGGCGGACGCGGTGGCACAAAGGATGATCGACCCGATCGCTTTGCGTCGCGCCTTCGGCACCTTCGTGACCGGGGTTACGGTGATCACCACGCGTGACAGCGACGGCAATCCACGCGGCATGACGGCCAATTCCTTCACCTCCGTCTCGCTCGATCCGCCGCTACTACTGGTCTGTGTTGGCAAATTGGCGGCGAGCTTTCCGGCCTTCAGTGAAAGCCAATCCTTTGCGGTCAATTTCCTACATGAGGGGCAGGCCGATGTCTCATCGGTGTTCGCATCGAAAGCTGCGGACAAGTTCCAGTCAGTGAACCATGATCGCGCCCACACCGGCGCGCCGATCCTCACCGACAGCCTGACTTGGTTCGATTGCACCGTTCACAATCGCGTCGAGGCCGGCGACCACGTCATCCTGATCGGTCAGGTGCAGGCCTTCGGAACCAGCCCGTCAGCGCCGCTCGGGTTTTGCCGCGGCCGCTACGCCAGCGTGAAGGATCCCCTGCCGGCCGGTTGGCTGGCCTCGCAAGACATGATCATCGGCTATCTGGTTGAGGCTGCCGATCGCATCCTCTTGCGCAACGACGGTAGAGGCGGCTGGATGTTGCCGACGGCACGGCGCCGCAAGGCGGATAGCAACCTGATCCTAGATGGCGGCGAGGCGCTGAGCCTCGTTCCCGAAAACACCTTCCTCTATTCGGTTTTCGATGTCGCCGACAGCGACCCCGGCTATCTGATCTACCGTGCCGAGCTGAGCCGCGAGGGTGCTGAAGCCGCCCTGCCGGATGGTCACGCCTTCTTTCCAGTCGACATGCTGCCGTACGAGCAGATCGCCACGCATGAAGTGCGCGTCATGCTGCGCCGCTATGCGCGCGAGCGGCAGGACAAGTGCTTCGGCATCTACATGGATAGCGGTGACGGCGGCCGTGTCGCAATGATCGACGGACAGTCGCAATCGTGGACGCAGGCCGCGTCCAAATGACGAGACACGCAGGACAGACATGAAAACGACGGTCGCATCGCTCGAAGGCTCGCGCCAGAGCCTGTTCATCAACGGCGCGTTCACGGCGCCGAGGAGCGGACAGTATATCGACAGTTTCGACCCGACCACCGGCAGGCCCTGGTACCAGTTTGCCGAGGCTGGCGCCGAGGATGTCGGCGCGGCTGTGGACGCGGCGCGCTCTGCTTTCGCCAATCCGGCCTGGCGGCGCATGACCCAGACTGATCGCGGCAGGCTGGTGCGCCGCCTGGCGGAACTGGTCCTCGACAACGCCGACGCGCTGGCGCTGATCGAGACGCGCGACAATGGCAAGCTGCTCAAGGAGATGAGGGCGCAGATGCGCGCCATGCCCGACAGCTACACCTACTTCGCCGGCATGGCCGACAAGCTGCTCGGTGACACGATTCCCGTCAACAAGCTCGACATGCTCAACTTCAATCTGCGCGAGCCGATCGGTGTCGTCGGCATGATCACGCCGTGGAACTCGCCGCTGATGCTGCTCACCGGCACGCTGGCGCCGTGCCTGGCGCTCGGCAATACAGTGGTCGTCAAGCCATCGGAGCATGCCACGGCCTCGACGCTCGCGCTGGCTGAACTGATCATGGAGGCCGGCTTCCCCGCCGGGGTCGTCAACGTGGTAACCGGCACCGGCGCTGTCGCCGGCGACGCGCTGACCAGGCATCCAGGCATCGCCAAATTTGTCTTTACCGGCTCGACCGGAACCGGGCGGCGCATTGCAGCCAATGCGGCGCAGAACCTCATCCCCTGCTCGATGGAGCTTGGCGGCAAGTCCCCTCACGTCGTCTTCGGCGACGTGGATATCGAGCATGCCGTGAACGGCGTTGTGTCCGGTGTCTTCGCGGCCGCGGGCCAGACCTGCGTCGCTGGCTCACGCTGTTTCGTGGAGGCGAGCGTCTATGAGCCCTTCATCGAGGCTCTGGTCGAACGCACAAGGCGGGTGCGGGTCGGGCTGCCGATGCTGGAGGACACCGACATCGGCCCCCTCGCGCTCTCGGCACAGCTCACCAAAGTGGAAGGCTATGTCGCTTCCGGTGTGCGCCAAGGCGCGCGGATCGCGGCCGGCGGCAAGCGTCCGCAGGCGGACGAGCTTGCCGGCGGCTGGTATTTCGAGCCGACGGTGATGACCCGCGCTGAGAATGGCATGGAGTTCATGCAGGAGGAATTGTTCGGTCCCATCGTCGGCGTCATCCCGTTCTCGTCCGAAGACGAGATGATCCTGCTCGCCAACGACACGCGCTACGGGCTCGCCTCCGGCATCTGGACACGCGACATCAACCGCGCACTGCGCTTCGCCCGCGATGTCGAGGCGGGCACCGTCTGGATCAACACCTATCGCGCCTCCTCCTTCATGTCCGCCAACGGCGGCTTCAAGGAGAGCGGCTATGGGCGGCGCGGCGGCTTCGACGCCATGGAGGAGTTCTCGCGCCTGAAGAACGTCGTCATCGACTATTCGGGTGCCATGCAGGACCCGTTCGTCATCCGCCTTCGCTGACCAAGACCCCGACCCAACGACCGGGAGACCGACATGAAATTCGCCGTATCGCTGACCATGGAGCGCTTCTCGCCCGATATCCCGATGGAGCGGGTGAAGACCAATCTCCTGGACCTCGCGCGGATGGCTGACGAGGGCGGTTTCGAAACGCTATGGACTGCGGAGCATCACACGATCGAATGCACGATCTCGCCCAACCCGCTGATGACGCTGACCTGGCTTGCCCAGCACACCGAACGGATCCGGCTCGGCACCTCGACGCTGGTCGCGCCCTACTGGAGCCCGATCCGGCTGGCCGGCGAGGCCGCGCTTTGCGACCACCTGACCGGCGGACGGCTGGAATTCGGCATCGCGCGCGGCTCCTATCAGTACGAATTCGACCGCATGGCCGGCGGCATGCCGCAGCAGGAAGGGGTCGCTTATCTCAAAGAGCTGGTGCCGGCGGTGACGAGGCTGTGGGCCGATGACTATGCCCATGACGGTCACTACTGGAAGTTCCCTGCGGCCGCCGGCGTACCGAAGCCGCTGCAGAAGCCGCACCCGCCGATCTGGGTGGCCGCTCGAGACCCGGGCACATTCGACTGGGCGGTCGGCATCGGCGCCTCGATCCTGTCGACGCCGCTCTCGGCGCCGGCGGCGGAGATCGCCGTGCTGGGCGAGAAGTTCCGCAAGGCCGTCGCCGATCATCCGGAGGTGCCGCGGCCGCGCCTGATGATGCAGCGTCGCACCTGCGTCTACGAACGGGCGCAGGACTGGGAGGTCGCGGTCGGGCATGCCATCGACTATGGCCGCGCCTTCGAGAACCTGTTCCAGAACATCGGCACGGTGCGCAGCGGCTTTCCCGAAGCCGTGCCCTACGACAGCGTCAAGGGCAAGGACAACTACAATCCCGAAAACATCCGCCGCAACCTCATGTTCGGCACGCCGGACGAGGTGATCGAGAAGCTGCTCGACTATGAGGCGGCGGGCGTCGACCAATATTGCCTCGGCCTGACGTTCAACCTGCCGTTCGAGCTGCAGAAGAAGACGATCAAGCTTTGGGTGGACGAGGTGATGCCGGTCTTTGCCGCGCGCGAGCGCGACAAAAAGCGCCATATGGCGAGGGCGTGAGGATGGCACGTTCCGGCCAGCTCGATGTCGAAGGCGTGCTGCTCAACTGGCGCCTCGAGGGCGAGGGCGGCGCGCCGTTGGTCTGCATCCATGGCGTCGGCTCGTATCTCGAAGCTTGGAATGGCGTGGCCGAGCGGCTGAGAGACCGTTTCGCGGTCCTTACCTTCGATTTGCGCGGCCACGGCCGCTCAAGCCGGGTCAAGGGCCGCTACGAGATCGATGCTTTCGTCGCCGAGACGCTCGCGCTGGCCGATCATGTCGGGTTTGCCACTTTCAATCTGGCTGGGTTTTCCTTGGGCGGTTTGATCGCGCAGCGCCTCGCGTTGACGCATGCCGAACGCCTGCAAAAACTGGTGCTGCTGTCGACGGTCGCAGGCCGGACGCCAGAGGAGCGACACGCCGTGCGCGGCCGGCTGGCGGAGCTGATGGCGAGCGATGCCTCGGCGCATCACGCCGCCTCGCTGTCGCGTTGGCTGACGGAAGATTTTCAGAACAGGAACCCTGAGATCATCGCAGAACTGCGCCGGCGCGACGCCGAAAACGACCGTGACTGCTATGTCGCTGCGTATCGGGTTCTCGCCGAAACCGATTTCGGCGGCATCCTCGACCGCATTACCTGCCAAACCCTGATCGTGACGGGCGCGGACGACCAAGGGGCCAGTCCGCGCATGGCGCGGCTGATGCACGAACAGGTGCAAGGTTCACAAATCGCCATCCTGCCCAGGCTTCGCCACTCGATCCTGATCGAGGCGCCGGCTCTCGTCGCCGACACGATGGCCGATTTCCTGCTGGGCGTCGATCGCGCGAGAGCGGCCGTCGCCCATGCGTAGCCATCTTCGCGGGGCAGGAGAGGGCGTTTCGGCCAAGGCGCCGGGCGACACGCGTCGGCAACAGGCCAAGGCTTTCCCGTGAGCGAGGGAATGACGGCCGCAGACATCCTCCGCGGCAGCGGAAGACCGGCTAGGCCCGGGCGTCGCTAAATCCGCGAGCCATCGGGAGGATGCCGATCTCGTCGGCGAGGGATTGGGAAGTCATGACCGGCTGAACGGCCATGAGCGCATGGGACTGAACAAACAACAGGGGAATACGCACATGACATTCTGGAACAGACGACAAGTGGCGATGGCCGCGCTGGCGCTTGCGCTTGGCGCATATCCTGCCCACGCCGGCGCGGTGCTCGACCGCGTGACCGCGGCCGGCACGCTCAAGGTGGCGACCGATGCCAACTGGGCCCCGCAGTCCTTCGTGAACGCCAACAATGAACTCGACGGTTTCGACGTCGATGTGGCCAAGGCGATAGGCAAGCATCTCGGCGTCAAGGTCGAGTTCGTAACGCCTGGCTGGGACATCATCACCGCCGGCAACTGGGCGGGCCGCTGGGACATGCATGTCGGCTCGATGACGCCGACCAAGAAGCGCGCCGAGATCTTCGATTTTCCGGCTGTGTACTACTACACGCCCGCGGCGGTCGCCGTGCACAAGGACAGCAAGGCCAAGACCCTGGCCGATCTCAATGGCAAGGTGGTTGGCGCCACCAGCACCTCCACCTTCGAAGCCTATGCCAAGAAAGATCTGGCGCTCGACGCCGCCGGCGCACCGGCCTTCGAGTACAAGCTCAACCCGAAGGAGGTCCACTCCTACGAGAATTCGACGACCGCCTTCGACGACCTTCGCCTCGGTGACGGCGTGCGCCTGGACGCCGTGGTGTCGTCGCTGCCGTCGATCCTCGATGCCGTGAAGGCCGGCTATCCGATCAAGCAGGTCGGCGATCCGGTGTTCTACGAGCCCCTGGCGATCGCCATCGAGCACGGCGATCCGGAATTGTCGGCCAAGATCGCCGACGCCGTCAAATCGATGAAGGCGGACGGCACTCTGAGCAAGCTCTCGGAAAAATGGTACGGCCAGGATTATTCGAAGACGAACTAATCTCTCAAAAGGCGGCCTGCCACTGCAGGCCGCCGAACCGCCGGTGCTCAAATATGCTCTACCCGGATACCGTCGAGGCCGAAGTCCTCGTTCACAAGCCCTGGTTCGTGGCGACGATGTTCGGCATCGTCCTGCTGGTCTTCATGGCGTTCAACATGTCTGGCACCGGCTTTGCCGAACTCATGCGTCCGGTAATCGGTGAGCCGTCGATCAGCGGCCTCTACGGCCGCTTCGCCATCGGCTTCGCCATAGCGGTGATCTTCACGCTGAACGTCGTCCTGATCGGCTTCGCACCGCTCAAGCTGCAGATCGGCATCGTCTGGCTGGAACTGCTGCTCCTGTTCATCGCGTTCTTCGAAACGTTCCACCTAAGCCTGCCATTCATCCGCGAGAAGCTGCCGTTCCTGATCAGCCAGGGCGTCGTCACGACGCTCTACGTCTCGGCGATCTCCATCGTCATCGCTTCGCTCATCGCGGTGGCGGGCGCTGTCGCCAAGCTCTCCAACAATGGCTTCGCCTACGCGATCGCCAGCTTCTACACGTCCTTCTTCCGTGGCCTGCCGCTGCTGATGCAGGTCTACCTGATCTATCTAGGGCTGCCGCAGCTCGGCTTCGTGATCAATGCCGTTCCCGCCGGCATCCTTGCGCTGTCGCTGTGCTACGGCGCCTACATGACCGAGATCTTCCGCTCCGGAATCCAGAGCATCGATCGCGGTCAGTGGGAAGCATCGCGCTCCATGGGTTTCGGCTTCGCGCTGACCATGCGCCGCATCATCCTGCCGCAGGCGTTGCCGGTCATCATTCCGCCGACGGGCAACCAGTTCATCTCGATGCTGAAGGATTCCTCGCTGGTCTCCGTCATCGGCGTCTGGGAATTGATGTTCCTGGCCCGCACGCTCGGCCAGAAGACCTTCCAGCACATGGAGACACTGATTTCGGCCGCCATGATCTACTGGGTGCTGTCGATCTGCCTTGAGCTGATCCAGTCGCGCATCGAGCACCACTTCCGCAGGAGCAAGGTGCGATGAGCGCTCAGGCCATAATCGAAGCCAGGACCGTATCCAAATGGTACGGCCAGTTCCAAGCGCTGAAGGACATCAACCTGACGGTCCACAAGGGCGAACGCATCGTCATCTGCGGGCCGTCCGGCTCGGGCAAATCGACATTGATCCGTTGCTTCAACCGCCTTGAGGCGCATCAAGCCGGCGACATCGTCGTCAACGGCGTTGCCCTGCATGGCAGGATGAGCAACGTCGCGGCCGTCCGCTCCAACGTCGGCATGGTCTTCCAGCACTTCAACCTGTTTCCGCATATGACGGTGCTGATGAACTGCATGGCCGGGCCGATGTGGGTCAAGGGCGTTTCGGTGGCCGAGGCGCGCAAGACCGCTCTCCAGTTCCTCGAACGGGTCCGCATTCCCGAGCAGGCGAACAAGTTCCCGGTCCAGCTTTCCGGCGGCCAGCAGCAGCGCGTGGCGATCGCCCGCAGCCTGTGCATGAAGCCCGATGTCATGCTGTTCGACGAGCCCACATCCGCGCTCGATCCTGAAATGGTCTCCGAGGTGCTGGAGACGATGACCGGACTGGCGCGCGACGGGATGACCATGGTGTGCGTGACGCATGAGATGGGCTTTGCGCGGGCAGTGGCCGACCGCGTCATCTTCATGGACGCCGGACAGATCGTCGAGGAGGGCACGCCCGACGCGTTCTTCGGCAACCCGCGCCACGACCGAACCAAGCTGTTCCTTAGCCAGATTTTGAAGCATTAGCCATCTTGGAACTGGCTGCGTTTCGATTTGAAATGCGGGAGACGGAAAGTCCACTGCCGGCCCCGGAGCGGAATGTCAACTTTCTGGCCCATTCATCAGACAATCGGACAGTCCGCTATCGACCCCGTTCCAGCCGTCAAGGGTTCGTCTTATCTTGCCCGCCCTATACCCTCGACTGGCCGGGGGCTCTCGTGCGCCGAGCCGGAGCACTATCCGGCGGACAAGGACGCCAGGGGCGGTCACAGCCCCAGTGCCGCAGCGACCCGTTCCTGGAAATACTGCACTCCCCGCTCATGCCGCCCCGAGAGTGGGCCGGAGCTATAGGCCCCTGCGGCATAGTTGCGATGCGTATCGGCGCAGATGGAGTAGTCCTCGCGTACCACGGCCAGGGTGCCTTGCACGGATTTCGCCCTGCTCTCGGTTGCTTCTGCAGAGGTGTCGGCAAAGAAGAAATGGTAGTGCTGGTCTGTGTGATGCGGTGAGGTCGGGTTGATCCGGCTAACGTTCATGCCGCCATCGAAAAGCGACAGCGTCCAGTTCGGCCACATCCAAAGCCATTTACCGCGATAGAATAGACCGTCTTTCGGCGGTGCGGTCATCCGGACATAACCGGGATGGGCAGTGGTCTGGAAAGCTTCGAAGTCGATGGCAGCGTAGAACGAGGGATGCGTGCCAGGGATGTGGTAGCCTTCGACGAAATTGTCGGTGTAGATCTTCCAGTTCGCCGCAAAGCTGACGGTGGCCTGATCGGTGGCGGCATAGGTCTCCAACGGCTCGTCCGCCAGTTCGGCGGGCAGAGAGCCAAGTTGCTCCAGAAGACTTTCCTTCGGGTCGAGTGCCGCGAAGAGCAGCCCGCGCCACTCGGACAATTGCACCGTCTCCAGCGGCCAGTCCTCGGCGATGATCGCGGGATCCTTGCCATACCATGGGGCCTGCACCAGCCGTCCGGTGTCGGCAAAGGACCATTTGTGATAGGGACAAACGATCAGCCCACATTTGCCCTCGCCATCGGCCAGAAGTTTCGCCCCCCGGTGGCGGCAGACGTTCTTAAATCCGCGCAAGGTCCCGTCCCGGCCCCGGATGGCGAAGATCGGCGTACCGGCGATGTCGATGGCAAGGTATTGACCGGACGTCGCGACCGAGGCGACTGGCCCCATGAACTGCCAGGTGTGCGCGAAAATGTTGCCCCGTTCCTGCTGCCAGATATCATCCCGGACATAAAGCGAAGGGTCCAGATTAAGGTATTGCACGGGCGGAGTGTCGAGTGGCAGGTGGTTGGGCCGCAAGGTGTCTGGCGTCATAGGCTAACCCTCGAATTGCTGCAATCCTGTCGTAAGTGGGGCGACATCGCAAGGGAATTGGCTCTGCTGCGCACAGCCTGCGCGGTCCCAACTCGGCTGCTCTAAAATCATGCTGATATCTGCCCCTAAAGCGGGCTTCAAACCCGCTTTTTGGAGAAGGTCCACACCATCAGCGGATATTCGTCGTCGTTGGTTAAGTCTCGCCATAGCCCATACGCCCTAACAGGACCGCCAATATGGGCTCTGGCGCAGGCTTTGTTGCCCCAACCAAAGGCCTGCACGTCGTCCGGGGCGAAGCCGCCTTCGACTATTAGCTGCTTAAGCCCCGCTGGCGTCCAACGGTTGTAGTCATGCGGGCGCGCATGCACGCGGAACAGGAAGGGTGTGGCCACCATCGCCCAGCCGCCGGGCTTGGTCATGGCGTGGATGTTGGCTGCGGCCGCTTGCGGGCGCTGCACATGTTCCAACACCTGGTCAGCGATGACGATCGAATATTGCTCCTCGGTCCGATCCAGGCAGATGTCGAAGTCTGGAAAGTCCACGGCGCGATAGTCCGGGCACAGCGCCCGCCAATAGCGGTTCCAGCCTGGCGAGATCTCGATCACATCTCGCGACTTGCGGTTGGCCGCTTCGATGAACGCGGTAAAGGCCTCGATCTGGCGTATGCGCAGCCAGTTGCGGCTGTCGTAGCGAAGCAACCGCTTGGCAACGTGTTTGCCGCGATTCCTCAGGGCGCCAGCAAAGCTAGTCATTATCGACCTCCTCCTGTCCGCCTAAGCAAAATATAGCAGCACGAAGTGCGGAAAAGATGACGTCCTCAATCTTTCACGGTCGCGGAGCTGAAGGAGATGCTGCCCCCTCCAGCCACGCAATCTCGTAATCAGTAATTGCGGTTGTAATGGCGCGGTCGTCACAGGGTGCGGTGCCGATGCGGCCGTAGCACTCCTGGTGGCGGCAGAGCTGGTCTTCGCGCCGCTGCGGCGTTGCGGCGGAGCCGACCACCGCACTGATCTGGGCGCCGCCAGCGGCACCGATCACCGTGCTCTGTGTCGCCGATCGCCTGTCCGAGCAGCGCGCCTCCCCGGGACCAACACGGGGGAGAACGAAGCCGAGTGCGGTTGCATAGCGCTGAACGGCCGCGCGCCGGCTCACGAGGTGAGACAGGTTTTCCGATGGTTGAAGGCAATGGCTTCCAAAGCGGAAAGCGTCGCCCGGATATTATCGGCTGGTCTTCAAGGCCTACGATGGTGGCAAGCGCGCCATGAGCACCGGTGGTGGCGCATGATCCAGCGACGACGGCGCGGAATAGCCTCGTCATCCCAACCAGGCCGGTTGCGTGCAGCGCAAGTACCCTCACAGCGAGCCTCCGTGCTCCTGCGATGTCGGAGTCGGCGGTGACCACCCGGAAGTCGCGAAAGGACACGAGTAGTGGATGGCTTGTGCCCTCGTTGTGAATCCATTCGAAAGTGGGGAAACGATGCGGCTGCATGCTCGGGCTCTGCGCTCACGACGGCCGCAACAAGCAGATGGAACAAAACAAGATCAAATGCATTCCCCATGCCAAGACAGGAGATCGCAATGGAAGACTCGCGCGCAAAACCCGATGCAAACGTCGAGAAAGATCCCGACGGAGGGGTGAGTGGTGACGACCCGATGACCCCATCCCAAGCGTCTTATCTGAAAACCCTGTGTGAGCAGGCTGAGGATCAGGAAAGCTTTGCAGACAACCTCAGCAAGGCAGAGGCCTCCAAGCGCATAGATGCACTAAGGGCAAAGCTGAAACTTTAAGCACCAGCTCGGGCGCTCTGTCTTTACCGCCTCGACCTTCCGTCTCGCGCGGGCAGGCCTCATAGTCGGCTGGGGAGCGGGTCGGGATTGCCAAGCCCTTCCTGATATTGCTGGCAATCGCGGAACTTTTGGCAAGGCGAGACCTTCTCCATATTCGAAACCCCAGGAGGAACGAGTGGCCAATCTAGGAAGACTTGCGATCGCTATGCTGGGGGTTCTGGCTTATCAAAACCGCGACAAGATTGCCGAGGCGATCCGCGGAGCGGGCGATCCCAATAATCCCCAGGGCGGGATACTGGACCAGGTGTCCAAGGGCGTATCCGGCACGGCGCTCGGCGATATTCTCGACCGCTTTAGAAACGCAGGTGCCGGGTCGAAGGTAGACTCCTGGGTCGGCACCGGGCCGAACCAGCCGATCGAGCCGCACGAGGTGGTAACGGCGATCGATGCGCCGACGCTGGAAGCACTCTCCCACCAGACCGGCCTCTCGCGCGAGGAGCTGATTGCAAGGATCACCAGGGATTTGCCCGACGCGGTTAACCAGATGACCCCAGACGGCACCCTCCCAGCAGACGACCGAACAAATGCTCCAGACCAGCCCAACCTGCTCGACGACGTGCCTTCCCGGCCGATACAAAGCTAATTCCACATGACGGAAGCGGACTGGAGAGGTGCGAAACCGAGGAGATTGGATCGAGCGAGCAATGGCAGCCGGAAAGTAGGGACAAGCGAAACGCCTATTGTGGATCGCCAGACTGCGAGGGCAATCGCCGAGCTCGACCTCTTGGCAGTGCTGCTTGATTCGCGCTGGCGAATCCCGGGAACGCCAATTCGGTTCGGACTGGATGCTCTGGTAGGCCTGGTGCCTGTGCTGGGAGATACAGCAACCGGGTTGATCTCGGCTTACATTGTGCTGCGAGCCCGCAAATGCGGCGCTGGGAAGCTGTTGGTTGCTCGGATGTTGGCCAATGTGCTGTTTGATACCGTCTTGGGAAGCGTGCCCGTCCTCGGATCGATCTTCGATGTTTACTACAAGTCGAACAACCGCAACATCCGCCTGCTTCGTGGCCATCTAAGCCGTCAGGTTGCTGAACGGTAGTTCGCAGGGCATCGCCCATGCGGCGTTCGCGACCGGGAAGCGGCCGGTGTTGGCCGGAGACGATGCCGTTGCCGCCAACTTGGAATGTTTCATCCAGCCGCACTCTCGGAACTGGCTGCGGAATCTGCGCCACCTTTGTCGACGTGGGTTCAATGAGTTCGGCAAAATCGGTGAAGACCGATCTTTGTTGCGCCGCTGGCAAATCTGCGCAGCGATCAGGTGATCGGTAAGGTCGATTCCGACAAAGACAGCCAGCGCTTTGCTGAGGTGATCGGAGCTATGCCGCTTTTGCGCCCGATGCCTAGGAACCATGAACCGAGCTGCTGGTTTGGACAGCACGCCGGGTGGTCGGCGTGGCAGTTAATGGAGAAACCCAATGACACGAGCATTCACGACTACAGTATTGGCGGCCGCGTTCGCTATGCTCGCCCCGTCCGCCTTTGCGCAATCGGCGGATGTTCCCAAGCCCGCATCAACAGCCCAGGATCGGACGGCGGACGAAGCCGGACAGAACCAGCAAGCAATGCGTCAAATGATGCGCGAGATGATGGATGAGATGCTGCAGGAAAAAACAGCAAAGGATCGAGACCCCGAGGCAGATTGGCGACACAGGGGCCCAAGGCTTCAGGACGACGAGATGAGCGATCGTGATACGGGACGTATGAAGCACGGCCGCAGGGCGGGAGCCGATATGATGCAGGGTGCCAAAATGAGGATCATGTTCGCCATCATGGACACCGACGGTGATGGTACACTGTCGCGGACGGAGGTTCAGGATTTCATCGGGCGAATTTTCAACGCTGTCGACGAGGACGGCGATGAAAGCGTCGACATGCAGGAACTCCAATCCTTTTTCCGTCCCGGAGGAGACCAGGACCGACGTTAGCACCGACAGGTTGTACCTCGGCCTGCTCGACGTCTGAAGCTAGGGCCCACAGGAGATGGCTCGGAGCACGGTATTTGGCTCCCCACCGTCTCATGCTCCGCCGATACTCGGTAGGATCAACGGGGTAAAGACCTGCGCAGAGCTCGCACGAGGCTGGACGGCTGTGCCCGTCGACGACTATAAGCCAAGCGTTCCAAAGAAGTGGCTCTAGGCAAGCATTGCGAGGTTTAGGGGCAAACATGCATCTGGTCCAGATTCTGCTACCTCGCGCCGACAACGCAGGAAAGCCCTTCGCCAAGCAAGAGTTTGACCGTGTGAAGGAGGAGCTCGCGCTCCGCTTCGACGGTGTCACCGCGTATTTGCGCGCGCCTGCGGAAGGTGTGTGGAGGCAGGGAGCAGACGAGATCGTCATCTTCGAGGTTATGACTCACGAAGTCGATCTGCCCGATTGGCAAAGGCGGCGTTCGGAATTGGAGCGGCGGTTCCGCCAGGAGCAGGTTGTGATTCGATATCTGCCGATGGCTTTGGTCTAGCGCCTGCGGCAATGGTGTGGCCCAGACGATGACCGAGTGCATGCCGCTTCACGTCTGAGGTATACTGCAGGGCAGCTTCGGACTCAGTGCGCCAAACCGCTGATTCAAACTCAGTCAACGGTGGCTCGGCTGTCCTCAAAGGACGATGGCTAGCTGACGGTCTGCACTTCCTGACGGCCACTTTGACAAGATAAACGCCTAGCTCATGCGAGCGGTGCGCATATCGTCAACGACGTCTGGGGTCTGCAGCGCGAGCCCGACATTGCGCGGGTGGCGGCCGATACCGGCGCCGGGCTCGTCATCATGCATACCGGACGGGATCGCGACAAGCTGCCCGATGTGATCGCCGACCAGCTGGCGTTCTTGGGAAAATCGCTTGAGATCGGGCGCGGGCAAGGTGTTGCCGACGGCATATCGTGCTCGACCCCGGCTTCGGCTTCGCCAAGGAGACGGCGGAGGAAAACCTCGATCTGATGGCACGGTTTGCCGAGCTTGGCGCGCTCGGCTTCCCGCTGATGGCCGGTACGTCGCGAAAGCGTTTCATCGGCACCGTCACCGGCCGCGACGCCGCCGACCGGGCGGCCGGCACGGCGGCGACCAGCGTCATTCTCCGGCTCAAGGGCGCGCATCTGTTTCGCGTCCATGATGTCGCAATCAACGTGGACGCGCTGGCGGTGGCGGATGCTATGCTGGCGCGGGAAACCGGATCGGAACGCTGAGCCATGTATGTCATCCGCATGAAGAATTGCGCCTTCTTTGCCCGGCATGGCGTGCTGGACGAGGAAGAAGCGCTGGGGCAGCGCTTCTATGTCGATGCCTCGCTCACCGTCGAGCCGGGACGCGCGCTCGTCGATGACGCCATCGGGGAAACGGTGAATTACGGCGTCGCCTTCACCGTCATCGAGGAGATCATCACCGGACACCGGCGCTTCCTGATCGAGGCGCTGGCCCTGGAAGTCGCGAAGGCTCTCAGCGGGCGCTTTCCCCAGATCCGGAAAGCCGAGGTCACCGTTCGCAAGCCCAATGCGCCGGTGCCTGGCGTGCTCGATTACGTCGAGGTGACCGTTGTCTGGCCCGAATAACACCGTCTATCTGAGCCTCGCCGGCAATCTGGGCGATCCGGCGGCGTCGCCCTCAAGCTCATTTCCTGTAAATTTGCATGTTGGAAGATCCCTCTGGACAGGGTTCGAACTGCCTCAACCCTGGCTTCGTCAACGCACCGCACCTTCTGCCGCCCAGCGTCACCGGTCAGCCGCCGGCGAGACGGACGACGTGTCAGGGCTCGTTGTTGCCCAGACGCACTGCTACTTGGTGGGGTATCACAAAGATCCGCTTGCCTTAACACACGTTAGTTTCTTCCGCTTGCTTCCAACTTATAAAGTCGAGCGATGAGTGATCCCCGTCAAGCACGCAAGGTCTATTTGGAAGCAGCTCACTTCGCTAGCCGTCGGGCCCGGGCGAGCGCTGAAGACTTGCTTCGTACGATTGAGGAGACAAGGCGCCTTATCCAAGCGTCCCGCGACTTGCTGTCGCGGCTCAAAGCGGCTGAGCTTCGAGCCTGATCACCACCTCCAGAACCGCTCTGATCTGCTGGCCGACTATGTGGAAAAATTCGCGTGCGGCAGGGCGTCCCTGCCCATCTCAGGCCAGTGCTGTGATTGGCTTTCGCTGGGCGGCTTCCAACCGGGGAAGCACTGTGCCCTCGGTACCAAAGACTTTGCCAGTGTCTCCGAGGTCGAAGAAGCGGGCCTTTCGGGCGTGCGAATGAGCCGATAGTTGGAGGTTGGTTGCGTGGAAAAGGTCACGCTCATCGGTTCGCTGGCAGCACTGTGCTCAATGACCAGTTTTGCCCCGCAAGCCTGGAAGATCATCAAGACCCGGGACACGGCTGGCATATCGGCGTGGATGTATGCCATCACTGCGCTGGGCTTCGCGCTGTGGCTGACTTTCGGCATCATCAAAGGCGAATGGCCCATCATAGTCACCAACGCTGTCTGCCTCGTGCTCGCCACTTTTATCCTGCTGATGAGGGTCCTTCCCAGTTCCAAGAGGGACATGGTGGCGGACGCAATCGATCCTTCGCCTGGCTCCGAGAGGCCTCGCCCGCCCGCGTCCTGAGGCCTGTCTCGTTAGCTTGACCCCCGGCCCTACAGAGTTCGCCCGCGTTGGTGGCGTCTCGCCGGTATGGCGGGGATGTCACGTGCCACAGAAGGTCTGCAGAACGCGCTCGTGCGGCTTGGGTGGTTCCGCGTAATAGGACAGTGTGGGCTGTTCCTCGAACGGCCGTGACACGACTTCCACCAATTGCTCGAAGATTCGGAAGTCATCGTCCTCCACCGCAGCCTTGATCATTGCCTCGACGCGATGGTTGCGAGGAATGAACTTGGGATTGCTGCCGTGCATCGCGGCTTTGCGCGTCGAGGTGGCGCTGCCGTCCCGCGCCAAGCGATTTCGCCAGCGCATCGACCAGGCATCGAAGGGGCCGGGATCCTCAAACAGCCGCCTCGCGGTAGCTTGGGCGCCAGGGATGTCGAGGTCATCTCCTAGCAAGCGGAAGGTGAGCGTGAAATCCGCTCGCCCACGCGCCATCACATCCAACAGATCGTTGGCAAGGTCCAAGTCACCGTCAGCTTCATTCAGCAGCCCAAGCTTTGCCCTGAACCCGCGATGTAAAATAGCTTCGTAGCGAGCGTGAAATTCCCCTAGTGCCTGCTCGGCCTGCGAGATTGACTCACCCTCGCGCTCGCTCAGGAGCGGCAGCAGAGTCTCGGCGAAGCGTGCCAGATTCAGACTGCCACCCGAGGTTGGTTGCCGTAGGCGTGCGGCCATGTTGATCGATGGAGCTGAACACCGCTTGCGGATCATATGAATCCATGAACGCGCACGGTCCATAGTCAATCGTCTCTCCGGATATCGGCATGTTGTCGGTGTTCATGACGCCGTGGATGAAGCCGAGCAACATCCACCGCGCCACCAGTTCCGCTTGCGCCGCGATCACAGCCTCGAGCAGAGCCAGGTTTTGGGGCTCGACGCTGATCGACGCGGCTATATATCGAGAGTGGGTCACCAACGTTGGAAGGCGCGACGCGTATGCCCGTATGGCGCATATCTGTGCGAACTCATCGTCCGCCTTCGCTCTATGGGGCTTATCAAGGACCATGTGGCGGAGCTTCCGATTAGGCAGGCGGAACTTGCCGACGCCTTGGGCTTGTCGGCCGTGCACGTGAACCGAACGCTGCAGGATCTTCGAGGCGACGGACTGGTTGTTACCGAGGGCTCCCGATTTCACGCTGTTGACTGGCCTGGCCTCGTTCGAGCCGGAGACTTTGAAACCGGCTACCTTCACCAAAGGAACGCGACGAGCTTGTGAGGGTGGAGGTGGGTTCGATGGCGAGATATTTCTTTGACACCTATGAAAGTGATGCGCTCATCAAAGATGAGACAGGCATCGAATGTGGGGGGATCGAAGCCGCACGAAACGAGGCGCTAGCAGGTCTAATCGACTTGGCTAGAGACCCGCTGAAGGGCGTCGACGGACATCAATTGGCGATTGAAATTCGGGACGAGAATGACAAGAAGCTGGTCAGGCTGAGCCTCTCTCTTCAAATGCTGCTAACGCGCCGTCCTAGTGCTCCGACTGCCCGATTGTTTCATTGCTTTTGGAAATTGCGGAGAGATGGTCCAGCCGCTATGCAACACAGCGGGCCGGGGTCGAGACGTCATGACAACGGGCAGGTTTAGAGCATGCTGGGGTCACTCGGCATGAAGGGTCGCGCCATGGATTTCCTTGGCAAATCTTCGCGGCGCTATTCGGCAGCAAGTCATCCCCGACCAAGAACATCTGGCGACATGCGGAAGGCGACTGGTGCTGGTCCGGCAATGGCGGCCCGTTCAAGAGATGCCAAACATCCGTGCAAGCGGATAAGCCGCAAAAGCAGCGAGAAAGTCCAAGTGAACAGGCCAGGCACATTGGCAGTATTTGTAGATGGTTCGCTCTATTGTGATGCGCCAGAGCGCGAGCTGGTGGGTGCATCGCGACGGCCGTTCGATTGTCGGATTGATACCAACTCCCTTCATTTATCATTTGAGTTTGCTCGGTCAGATACCCGGCTTAGTTTGTATACGTCGCTCGATCAATCCGGCCTGCGAACGCTTGGTGGTCGACTCGGGTGCTTTCGCCCCCCAGAACAGGCATGGAAGTTATGCTTCAAGATGAAACCACCGATACCCGAAAATTTCTCCAGGTTGCGGCAGATGAACTTTCCGACGCAACAGATCCACGCCTGATTGCCGCGCTCAGATTGGTCGCCCGCTCCTATCGAGCGCAATCCGTCGAGGCTGCAGATGATCTGGTGGAGCT
The DNA here is from genome assembly GCF_020164695.1 of Mesorhizobium sp. ESP6-5. Lineage (NCBI taxonomy): Bacteria > Pseudomonadati > Pseudomonadota > Alphaproteobacteria > Hyphomicrobiales > Phyllobacteriaceae > Mesorhizobium > Mesorhizobium sp. ESP6-5. The sequence continues at coordinate 51,103 of NZ_JAIUGR010000009.1, read as the reverse complement.
CACGCTGCGCACCGCCATTCAGGAGGCGGAGGGGCGACCTGAGGAAATCAGTCTGTTCAACTGGCTCAGCGCTATTATGGCGCGATATCGAAAGTGAGAGTGACGGGGGCCGCCGGCCCGCTCCCAACCTGCAGGCACGTCAAATTGCCTTTCCGATGCACCCAGAAGGCGCCGCGTCTTGCTCGTCCAGGCAGGTGGGGCATGCTCGTCGGGAGCGCTGCTTGCAAGAGTGCCGCTGTTTGAGATCCCACTGCCGGATCGTGACCCTTTGCGAGCGCCACCCAATGCTGAAATTGCCCGGCATGATGGAAAACCAAATTTAAGTACTTTCTACTAGGATCGGCCGAGGGTTAGTCCCGAGAAAGGTATTTGGGTCACTTGGCCAGCACTGCATCCAGTCTCAGCCGGTTGAGACACTCGGTATTTTCTTTCGCGAACCTGCCGGCGGCGATCGCTTTTGTGGTGCTTGTGATCTGCGCCATTCTCGCCGACCGCGAAAATAGGATCGTTTCAGACCAATTGGCGCGCGCCGACGTCTTGGCCAAGGTGAACATCATAAGGGCCAAGCTGGAAGGCAACATCAACGGTAACCTCCAGCTTACGCGCGGCCTCGTTTCGGCGATCGTGACCGAGCCCTATATGGGGCAACAGAGGTTTGCGGCACTGGCAAGCAACCTGTTCGAGCAGAAATCTCAGCTGCGCAACATCGCCGGCGCGCCGGACCTCGTTATCTCGCTCATGTATCCAATGGCTGGCAACGAAAAGGCCATCGGCCTCGATTACCGCAAGAGCGATGCCCAACGCACCGCCGCCCTCAGGGCGCGCGACCTGCGGGTGCCCGTGCTGGCCGGTCCAGTCGACCTGGCGCAAGGAGGGCAGGGCTTCATCGGCCGCTTTCCGGTGTTCGTGAAGACGGCGGGGGGCGGCGATCGCTTCTGGGGCATCGTCTCGGTCGTCGTTGACGTCGAGCGCCTCTACAAGGCAAGCGGTCTTACCGACGGTGATCTCGACATCGAGATCGCCCTGACCGGCAAGGACGGCCTTGGCGGGACGGGTGATCGCTTCTTCGGTGGCGAGAGTATAACGCGCGCCAACCCAGTGACCGAGACGGTGCATCTGCCCTCCGGGTCCTGGCAGATCGCGGCGATCCCCAAAGGGGGCTGGGCCGCATCGGCGAAGAATCCCTGGACCTTGCGGGCCATCATGGCATTGGCCGGTGCGCTTGTGGTGCTGCCCATTCTCGTTGCGGGGCGGCTGTTTGGCGAAAGGCAGAAAAACTTCGCCGAGCTCAGGGGATTATCCGGTCGCCTTGAACTCGCGCTGGATGCGTCAGGGATCGGTGTCTGGGAGCACAACATCGCTACCAACGAGCTGGTGTGGGACGACCGCGTCAACGAAATATACGGTAAGCCGGCTGACCGGAAGCCGCGCGGCTATGATGACTGGGCGTCAGTGATTCATCCGCAGGACATCGAACGGGCGCAGCAGGATTTCGATGCCGCGGCGGCGGTGAAGGGACCCTATTCCTCGCAATACCGGATTGTCCATCCGAATGGAGAGATCCGGCATGTGCGCACGCGCGCGACCTATTTCCAGGAGCGCAACGACACGCCCAGGATGATCGGCGCCGAATGGGACGTGACAAGCGACGTCGTGCTCAACGAAAACCTTGTGCGAGAAAGGCAGTTGTCGGAGCTCAGGAACGCCGAGCTTGAAGTGGCCAAGGCGCGCATCGAACATGTGGCGCTCCACGATTCGCTTACCGGTCTGCCGAACCGCCGCTATCTCGACGACATGCTGGCGACGAGCACGCGTCCGGGAGAACGAACCGCGCTCCTGCATTTGGATCTCGACCGCTTCAAGCAGATCAACGACACGCTCGGGCACGCCGCCGGTGACGCCATGTTGATGCATGCCTCGAAGGTCATCACGGCCAATGCGGGACGAGCCGACTTCGTCGCGCGCATTGGCGGCGACGAGTTCGTGGTCATCTGTGCCAGGCGCGACGACGCCGAGCTCGCCGCACTGGCCGACCGCATCATCGAGGAGATGCGGCAACCCGTCGATTTTCGTGGCCACCAGTGCCGGTTCGGCGTTAGCATCGGCATTGCGACGAATACGGGCGAGGGGCTCGACGCACGGCAGCTCCTGGTCAACGCCGATCTTGCCCTTTACCGGGCGAAGAGCCGGGGCCGAAACCGCTACGAGTTCTTCAATGATGAGCTGCAAAGTGAAATCGTGGAGACCAAGCAGACCGCGGACGAGATCCTGGGTGGCCTCGAGCGCAACGAATTCATCGTTTTCTACCAGCCGCAGTTTGACGCCGGCACGTTGGAAATTGTCGGCGTGGAGGCCCTGGCACGCTGGCAGCACCCGACGCGCGGGATCCTGGGCCCTGACGTCTTTTTGAGGGTAGCGGAGGAGCTGAACGTCGTCGCGCTGATCGACCGAACGGTCCTCAAAAGGGCGTTGGCCGATTTTGAGCGCTGGCAGCTTCAGCACCTCGACATTCCACACGTTTCGGTCAACGTCTCGGCACGCCGGCTTGAGGACAAGGACCTGATCGATGGCCTTCGCAAGCTCAACATCGGCGAAGGCACGGTCTCGTTCGAACTTGTCGAGTCCATCTTCCTCGATGAGAATGACGACCTCGTCGCCTGGAACATCGAGCACATCAAGGACCTCGGTATCGACATTGAGATTGACGACTTTGGCACCGGCTACGCCTCGATCGTCAGTCTGCTCAAGCTTCAGCCGCGCCGACTGAAGATCGATCGCCAGCTGATCACACCCATCACCAGCTCGCTGCCGCAACGGCGTTTGGTGTCATCCATCATCGAAATCGGGAAATCGCTCGGAATCGAGGTGGTGGCCGAAGGCGTCGAGACGATGGAGCATGCGCGCATCTTGAAAGATCTCGGCTGCGACCTGCTGCAGGGCTACGCGCTCGGCCGCCCGATGGACGCCAAGGCTCTAGAACGCTTTGCGCAATCTCGCAAATGGCCGGCCACGGGATAGTTACTTCCAACGTCCTCCGGGCGTCGTCGCTCCGCTGGACGGAAGTGAGCGTACGGTCAGGGCCTCTAGCTGTGGTGGACTCACGGATGTGGTGGACCCACCGAGCCTCGCGTGATGATTGCGGTCCGCAGGACCAGCCTTTCCGGCGGTTGGATATCGCCTTCCAGGCGACGAATGAGCAGTTCCGCGACGCTATGGCCAAGTGCATAGACCGGCTGGTCGACGACGGTGATCGGCGGAGTTGTGACCCCGGTCCAATCCGCATCGTGAAAGGTGATCAGCGAAACGTCGTCGGGAATCTTCATGCCGCGTCGGCGAATAGTCCGCAGGATTTCCAGTGCAATGACACTGTCAGAGGCAAGTATCGCAGTGGGTCGGTCTGGCTGGGATAGCAGTTCTTCAGTGATCCTGCGTGTCGCCTCGGAGCTTGTCGCGCCGAGGCGGACGTGGCGCTCAGGTCGATCGACGCCGGCCCCGCTGCACGTGGTGAGGAAGCCATCGATGCGCTCGCGAACCGACGACGTGTAGATTTGCCGGAGGTCAAAATATTCGTGGCCCTTGGCTTCCACCGCAGTGACATAGGCGATCTTGCGATGACCGGCGTCTATGAGCACTCGCGTCGCCTGCATAGCGGCCTTGCGGTCGTCAACCGTGACAGTGTCGACATCCAGATCGGGCAGGGCTCGGTCAAGCAGGGCAAGCGGCCGACCGGAACGATGGATGTCGCGCAGATGGGCGATGTCGCGTGACTCCGAGGGTGTCACGATCAGCCCATCAACGCGCTTGCCGATCAATAGCCGTACAGCCGCTTTTTCCGCTTCGATCTTCTCGCCGGAATTCGCCAGAATGACGTTGAAGCCGGCCCCTTTCGCCACATCGCTGATGCCTCGCACCGCCAGACTGAAGAACGGATTCTCAATGTCGCCGACGACCACCCCGATGATGCCGGACCTTCCGGTCGTCATGCTGCGGGCGAGTTCGTTCGGCCGATAGTCGAGGGCCTTGGCGACCGCCGTGACGCTCGCACGGACCGTGTCGCTGACCACCCCATACCCGCCCAGCACGCGCGCGGCCGTCGCTTTCGAGACGTTTGCCGCTCGCGCAACGTCGGCGACCGTTTTGGGTCGGGCTCTGGATGGGGCTTTCGTCATCGTACGAACGACTACAAGAAATGTTGACGGGAGGTCAATCGGGCGATAGCTTTATCAATGAGACCGGTCTCATTAAAGAGAAACCGATCTCTTTTGCGGGGCATAAGCCGCAGTAGGGTGACGAGCCGGCTGAGGGGCGGCCAAGTCCGCAAGAAAAACAGACCTTCAGAGTGGAGAGAAGACGTGAACAAGTTCGGAACTCTTAGATGGCTGATGGCGCCGGCCTGGGCGGCCGCGGTGGCTCTTGCAATCGCATGTGTCGCAGCTTCTGTTGCCCAGGCCAGTGCGGCGCAAGACAATCCCTATGGGCTTATCGATGCCAAGATCATCAGCGTCGGCACAATGGGCGACGCGAAGCCTTACGCCTTCACCCAGGCCGACGGCACTTTCACGGGTTTCGACATTGAACTATTCCGGAATGTCGCCAGCCGGCTAGGATTCACGCCCGATGAGGTGATCTTCACCGGTCAGGAGTTTTCGGCCCTGATGCCATCGGTTGCCAACGGGCGCTTCGATGTCGCGGTGGCGGCGATCGGCACGACGGAAGCGCGCAAGAAGACCGTCGATTTTTCGGACGGCTATCTCGCCGGTTACCTGTCGGTGCTGACCGCCGACAAGGCGATCACATCGGCGGACGGGCTCAAGGGCAAGCGTCTCGGCGTCGTGCAGGGCACGCTGCAGGAAATCTATGCTGCGAAGAATTTCGTCGGAACCGATCTGGTCAAATTCCCAGACAACAATTCGGCCGTCTCGGCGCTCAACAACGGCACGGTGGACGCTCATTTTCTCGATTACGAGGCGGCCAAGGACTATGGCCAGCGCTACCCGGAGCTGAAGATCGCTGTCAATATTCCATCCTTCGACGCGCCTGCGGGCTTCGTCATTCGCAAGGGCAACGACAAGCTGCGTACTGCGCTGAACACTGCCCTGCATGCAGCCATGCAGGACGGCACCTGGAAAAAGCTTTATGAAAAGTGGTTTCCCGGTTCGCCGATGCCCGATCAATACCTCCCCAAGAAGTGAATACCCCAGCCGCCGGCCGGGTCGGCGGCTGGGAACCTCGCTGGCAGCATTTCGATGAGTTCGCACCCGCGCAATGAGAAGGGGACCGAATGAACTGGCTTGAAAACCTGCGTCGCAGTTTTCTCGACTGGCAAGCCATGGCCGACGTGCTGCCCAGCATGATCACCATCGGACTGAAAAACACCTTGGTCCTCGCCGCCGCTTCGACGGTGCTCGGTGTGGCAATAGGCATGGTCCTGGCAATCATGGGCATTTCCCAATCGCGTTGGCTGCGCATTCCCGCCCGTATCTATACGGATGTCTTCCGCGGGCTTCCGGCGATCGTCACGATCCTGCTGATCGGCCAGGGCTTCGCCCGCATGGGCCGCGAACTCTTCGGGCCGTCGCCTTATCCGCTTGGCGTTCTTGCACTCAGCCTGATCGCCGGCGCCTATATCGGCGAGATCTTCCGGTCGGGCATACAGAGCGTCGAACGCGGCCAGATGGAAGCCTGCAGGGCCCTCAGCATGAGTTACGGCCAAGGCATGCGCCTGATCGTGGTCCCGCAAGGCATCCGCCGCGTGCTGCCGGCCCTGGTCAACCAGTTCATAGGCAATGTCAAGGATTCGAGCCTGGTCTATTTCCTCGGCCTGCTCGCATCGGAGCGCGAGATTTTCCGTGTCGGCCAGGATCAGGCGGTGGTCACCGGAAATCTGTCGCCTTTGCTGCTGGCGGGCGTTTTCTATCTCGTCATCACCGTGCCCTTGACCCATGTGGTCAATCACATCGACAACCGGCTGCGGACTGGAAAGCAAAAAGCTGGCGTGGTCACAAGCGGCCTGGCCGAGGTAAGCGAACTGGAAAGCGCCACCAGCAGCCCATCGTCGGAGGCAAGTTCAGAATCCCATTCGGCGCGTCCCGTGTTCAAGGGCGGCAGTCTCGCAGTCAGCAAGCTGGATATGGCCTATGGCGAGCTCGACGTCCTCAAGAGCGTCAGCCTGAGGGTCAAGGCAGGTACGGTCACCTGCATCATCGGTCCCTCGGGTTCGGGCAAGTCGACCCTGTTGCGTTGCCTCAATCGTCTGGTTGAACCCAAGGGCGGCGACGTGTTGCTCGACGGAGCGAGCATCCTGGCGATGAAACCCGAGAAGCTGCGGCGGCGGGTCGGCATGGTGTTTCAGCAGTTCAATCTCTTTCCGGATCATACCGCCCTTGAAAACGTCATGCTGTCTTTGACCAAGGTCAAGGGCATCCCGGCCCAGGAAGCCTCGCGCGTCGCCGAAGCGCGGCTTGCCGATGTCGGCCTTGCCGCACGCAAACACCATCGCCCCGGCAGTCTTTCGGGCGGACAGCAGCAGCGTGTGGCAATCGCCCGCGCGCTTGCCATGGATCCGGAGGTTATCCTGTTTGACGAAGTGACCAGCGCCCTCGATCCAGAACTGGTCAAGGGGGTCCTCAATCTGATGGCGGACCTCGGTCAGCGCGGCATGACGATGGTCGTCGTGACCCATGAAATGGGCTTTGCCCGCAAGGTCGCGGACCAGGTCGTTTTCATGGACGAAGGCCGCGTCATTGAGGCCGGCACACCCGCAGCGATTTTCGATACCCCCAAGAGCACGCGTCTAAAGCACTTCCTGGCCGAAGTGCTTTGATTTGAAGCCGAAGAAAACCAGGACGAACCGGTCCGCTCACACTTCTCCACACAGAAAGAACATTCCATGCCTACACACCCGGTCTCAAAAGTCGTCGTTGTCGGGGGCGGTATTTTTGGAGTCTCGTCCGCCGTTCATCTGTCGCGGCTCGGCGTCGAAACTATACTCATCAACGACGGACCGCTGGCCAGTGGGGCGTCCGGACGCTCACTTTCCTGGCTCAACTCCTCACGCAAGCGCTCGGCTGAATATCATCAGCTGCGCATGATCGGCATCGACCGGTACCGCACCTTGGCGGCAAAATACCCTGATGCTGCCTGGCTGCGTTTCGACGGTGGTTTGACCTGGGATGCGGACGACGCCTCGAATGAGATCATGGAAGCTTTGGCACATGAAAAGAGCCTTGGATATGACGCGCGCCATTTGCTCGCAGGCGACATCCCTTCGGCGACGCCAGGCGTCGCGGCAAGCGCGGTCACGCCCCAGGGCGCGATTTTCAATCCGGGCGAAGGCTGGGTCGATCTTCCGTCGCTGATCAAATTCCTGGTTGGGGAATTCGTGGAGCGGGGCGGTCAACTCGTCACCGACGCGGGGCGCGCAACGGTGACACTCGCCGCTGGGCGCGCCACTGGCGTCGCGACGGAGATGGGCGCCACGTTTGCTGCCGATGCGGTTCTCTTGGCAACGGGCAGCGACGTGCCGCGCTCGGTGGCACAAACCGGCCAGCATATCGCGGACGGAACGCCGATCGCTTTACTGGTCAGGACCAAGCCTGTCGCCCTTCCACTTCGGGCGGTGCTCAACACGCCGCGGGTCGCTGTTCGCCCGACGCCGGACGGAGCTCTCGCTCTCGATTCCGCATGGTCCGAAGAAGAGGTACTCGTCAATTCCGACGGCACGTATGGCGTAAAAGCTTCGACCCTCCAGGGGCTTCTCGACGAAGCCTCGAAGGTGCTTGAGGGCAATCCGAAGCTGGAGGTGGAGACCTACGGGGTCGGTCCCAAGCCGATTCCTGGCGATGGCGAGCCGGTATTTGGTCGGCTGAAGCACACAGACGGATATTACGTTGCCTTCAGTCACAGCGGCGCGACGCTCGGGCTGATCGCGGGCGAACTGCTTGCAGGCGAGATTGCCACGGGAAACGAACATCCCTTGTTGGCCAAATTCCGCCCAGCCCGGTTCGGTTGAGGAAGCGTCGAATATGCTATCGACTGTCAATTCTTGAGGGACGGCAACGATCTTGTCTATCCATCCTGCGTGAAACTCGCTGGGCTGAAGCCGCCCGAGGGTGACCTCGCAACGACCTGCGAAAACATAATCAGACCGGACTAATGCCCGAGGCTGCAGCTCAATCACGGGTAAGGCCTGGATGCTCGCCGGGGGCTCTGAGGTCCCAACCCGGGAACAAACTGGACCGTCCTGCGTTGGGCAGCAAATGGAACAGCTTGGATCAGATTTGGCGGCGATGGCGCAACCTGGCTACTGGTTGGCTATGGTGTTTTTGTTCGTCCCTTACGCAATCGGCGTGTTGTTGCTGATCAGGTCGTGCCACTGCCTTTGACTTATCCGCCGGCGTTAATCTGCAGAGCGCCACGGTAATAGTGCAATGCACGATTGACCGAGTTCGCGCGATCAGTCACGTGTGACGAGCAGTCCGAGGTCTTCTTGCAGAGCTATCCGCACCCGCGCCCCAATTCCAGCCGGCTGGCGACTCCCTGCCGCGAGGATTGGTCGAGCTACCTGCGTCGATCGGCCCTATGCCGTCTGCGCAGGCTCATTGAGGTCGAACTCGATAACCTGTCCTCGATCGATCGCAGCTCTGGCAATAAGCGTTGCCAATTCACGATCAGAAGCGAGGCTTTCGCGGAAAACTGTTCGTATCGCCACCACGGCCGCCGATACTGACAGCGGCCAAGGTTTGCCTCGCCTGCAGTCAATATAGTGCTGAATAAGGTAGTCCAGATCACGGCGCTTTTGGCTCATCGCAGCCTCCATTCCTCGTGAACGTACAAGAACGAGCCCCGGCTGCACTTAGATTTGTTAAAGGCCCCGATTTGTTTTGCTCGAGAACAATTCAGCACAAGGGTGCTTGGCTAAGGAGAAGGTCCATCGTCTGATCGGAACCTCTCGCCTTGGCTGCTTCCGGTTGTCGCCTTCCTAGGTGGTTGTTGCCCCTACCATTGGGAGCCGCTGCCCTGCTCGTCTCAACTCGTCACCAAACGCGACCGCGCTGACGGCAAGTTTCGGACCGCGTCCTGGAACACAGCGTGGCTCTCTTGGTTTGGTCGCCAACGAATGCCAGTGACGCGAAAGAGAACCTCGATGCCCTCTGCGACGGCCGCAACTGTTTGGAGCGCCTCAGCCAGCACCGGCACCTGTTCATGAACGATGGTCTCGAATCACTGGCAAAAGCTATCGGCCGCGGTAGTGCAATCCTCTTCGTCGGGGCGGGTGTCTCGATCAGCGTTGGGCTTCCGTCTTGGGAAAAACTGATCGAGCAGATGGCAAAAGAACTTGGGATCGATGACGAGTTTTCGATGCGCCGCGACCGATTTCAAACTCTGGCCGAGTACTATCGGATACGGCATGGCAGCATCGGACCACTGCGCAGTTGGATGGACAGAAACTGGTCGGTCGCCAAGGATCGGATAGAAAAATCGGAGTTGCATCGCCTCATCGTGATGCTCAATTTCCCCATCATCTATACCACGAATTACGACCGGAATCTGGAACTGGCGTTCGAAATATACGGTCGACGATACGTCAAGGTGGCCAATGCACGGGATGTAGCTCAAGCCCGCCAGGGGGTCACCCACATCGTCAAGTTCCATGGCGACTTCGACGAGGATTCTTCTCTTGTCCTGACCGAAACGGATTATCTTGACCGGCTTTCCTTTAATTCCCCACTCGATGTGCGGTTTCGTTCCGATGCACTTGGCAGCACGATCCTGTTCATAGGCTATAGCCTCTCCGACCCGAACATCCGGTTGCTGTTGCATCGCCTGTGGCAAACCTGGCATCGATCTGGGTATGAAAAAGATCGCCCTCCTTCTTTCATTTTCATGACCAGCCGAAATCCTGTGGAGGAGGCGGTGCTTGGGCGTTGGGGTATTTCAGTGGTCGTCGGCGAACTCGATGATCCGCAAGCTGCTCTGGTGAATTTCCTCAGTCAATTGGCGGAAGCGGTTGAGCATGAGCCGAAGTTTCAACTGGCGGAGCCTGGTGGAACAATGCCGGCCGGGCGCACAAATGGAACGTCCGGCTCGGAGGGAGGTTAGGCGAGCCTCTCGAAGGAGCCCGCTAGATGGCAGAGAATTCCGTCCGAAATTTCAATCTCAATTTCGGTCCCCAGCATCCTGCGGCGCACGGCGTGCTACGCCTGGTTCTCGAGCTCGACGGCGAGGTCGTCGATCGTGTCGACCCTCATATCGGCCTGCTTCATCGCGGCACCGAGAAACTGATCGAAACCAAGACTTATCTCCAGGCGTTGCCATATTTCGATCGTCTCGATTACGTGGCACCGATGAGCCAGGAACATGCCTGGTGCCTTGCAATCGAGAAACTGATGGGTCTAGCCGTGCCGCGGCGTGGCCAGCTGATCAGGGTTCTATTCAGCGAGATTTCGCGGATACTTTCTCATCTGCTCAATGTCACCACCCAAGCCATGGACGTGGGAGCACTGACCCCGCCCTTGTGGGGGTTTGTCGAACGCGAGAAACTGATGGTCTTCTACGAACGGGCCAGCGGCTCTCGGATGCATGCCGCGTATTTTCGTCCCGGCGGCGTGCATCAGGATCTGCCGCCAGACTTGATAACAGACATCGGCAATTGGATCGACCCGTTCCGCAAAACCGTGGATGACCTGGACAGGCTGCTGACGGACAACCGCATCTTCAAACTCCGCAACGTGGACATCGGTCAGATCTCGCAAAGCGACGCCTGGGCGTGGGGTTTTTCAGGCGTGATGGTGCGGGGATCAGGTGCCGCCTGGGACTTGCGGAAGTCCCAGCCATACGAGTGCTATGCCGAGATGGACTTCGATATACCCGTCGGCAGGAACGGCGATTGTTTCGACCGCTACCTGGTGCGCATGGAGGAGATGCGCCAGTCGGCCAAGATCATGCGGCAATGTATCGACCTGCTCGCAAGCGAAGGACCTGGGCCGGTTTCCAATAGCGACGGCAAGGTCGTCCCGCCCAGACGTGCGGCAATGAAGCGTTCGATGGAGGCTTTGATCCATCATTTCAAGCTCTATACGGAGGGCTTTCGTGTGCCGGCCGGCGAGGTTTACGCGGCGGTGGAAGCGCCGAAGGGGGAGTTTGGCGTCTACCTCGTCGCCGACGGCACGAACAAGCCTTACCGATGCAAGCTGCGTCCTCCGAGCTTCGCTCATCTCCAAGCAATGGACCTACTCTGCCGTGGCCATATGTTAGCCGATGTCACGGCCATTCTAGGTTCACTGGACATTGTTTTGGGCGACGTGGATCGATAGTCCTGCGGAGCCGCCAGCCCAGCCGATGGCGACAGGTTTTCAGCAATGATGCCAGCGATAGCCTTACAGCTAGCCGCCGGTTGTCTTTATTAGCTCTTGAATTGGGATGCGCCGACCATGGCGGGCTTTGCCCGCGACGGCACGATGGTGTGCGTCACGCATGAAATGCGATTTGCTCGCGCGGTGGCCGACCGCATGATCTTCACGGATGGCGGCCAGATCGTCAAGGAAGGCAAGCCCGACAGCTTCTTCGGGACTCCCCGCATGCCCGGACCAAGCTGTTTCTCAGCCAGATTTTGAAGCAACTGACGCGAATTTTGCCAGGCCGCAGCCGGCGAGTTAGTGTGTCCGAGACACGCTCTTTTTTATGCTTTCCCTGGACATTCGCAGGGCGGCACAGCATTCATTGCTGTCGTATGTGAGGGTGAATTGGAAATTTTCGAGGGCATCGAGGCTTTGATAGACGTGCCCAACGCGGCAGCGGTGGAGCACGCGCGAGAGCTGTTAGCACGGCTAAGGGAGAGGTCAGGCGCTGCAACCGACACGATCGACCAGTTTCTGCTCGATCTGATGACGTTGAACTTTGTGGTCAAGTCCTGTCACCCGCAATTCCATGCGCCGGTCCGGAAAATGGCGCGAATTTGAGTGACAATGCTCAAGATGCTATGCGGAGCTCCCGCCTGAGAGCGCCCGCTGCGCCCGAGGCAACAGTTTCGACTTGCCGCTAATCCAGCAGGAACTTGCCGACACGATGGGATGTCGCTCGTCCACATGAACCGGACGCTTCAGGGATTAAGGAGCCGAGAGCTCATTACCACAAACGGCCACACGATCACCGTGGAGAACCCGAGGGCTCTTATGAAATTCGCCGCGTTCGATCCTTTGTATCTCCACCAGCAGGCTCACAAATTCAGGAGCTTGATGCAGGCAAAGGTCGCACAGCGTCTCTGCCAGACCGGGTTCGAAATGGACTATAGCAGCGAGAGGCTGTCCACCTCCTCATCAGTCTCTTCCCACGTTATGCAGAGCGCCTTGGCGTCGGCATCAGCTTGTGAGTCAGTTCGTCAACTGAGATGACGTCCGCCTCAGGCGTCTGGGAAACGGTATCGCGAGCCGTTGGTCCAGGAAGCTAATACCGCGCGTGTTCATCTAAGCGTGATCTGGCGATGATCTGCCTGCGGACGCTGTGCGGCCTGATCCAGGTCAGCAATGAGGGCAGTCGATGACGCTGACCGGGCTTGCCGACAGCTGGGCCTATACGATCTTCTCCAGCCAGCGTTACGCCATCCCGGTGCAGATCATCTGGGACGTCGCTTAGATCAGGGTCGTGAGTTAAGATCGAGACCCAACAAGTCAATGCATGACAGCAACGAAGGACAAGGAGAGGTGGGCCAAGCGGCTTAAAGTCGTGATCCAGGACGTTGGTCGTGGTGACTTAGAGACGTTCTATGTCCGTGTCGGAAGTCCATTCTGATTGATGTTTTCTTTCGCCATTATCTACGTGAAGATCAACCATCAAAAAGTTTTGGATTGACAAAAAGCCACAGCATAGCGGGTTGTCAGCAGTACTGAATCGAATTCGCATCATGGTGGCGTGGATGGTGGCCGGCGAGCCGAATGACGTGCGGGTGAAATCTGCCGGCACTGAGTGGATAGTCCGCGTCGTCGAAAGGGGCACGGCAATAGTTCACCTCTTCAAGGTTCAGACCTCGGCGGAAATCTTCGCCGATGTTGAAAGGAGCAGGCTCGGTTTGCCTGCACAGCCGCCGGTTGACAATGGCCCTTGATATCCGACCGCCGAAGAGACGAGGCCGAATGCTATGGCCAGGTTGCTGCGTTGTACTGAAGGAGAAAATCTGACGGGGAATCAAATGACGTGCAGGAAGTCAGTAAAGGCAGCGGATCGGACCGTTCTTTCCGGGCTGCAATGAGTCAATATCCGCATTTCAAATGCTGAAGATCTTCTCTGCGGGCGAAGGAAACCGCTCTCTCACGCACTCTCGAATTTGAAGGACGTCGAATGGATGATCCATCTGAAGCACAAGATTTCGTTCTCAAGGATGTTCTACAATTGACCGGTTATTCTGAGTATGCGGCTGTCGTAACCATAGTTGACGTGGGGGGAAGACGTCTTCGTCTGCACCTCAGCATCATCGGAGGAGAACAGCTTTGCGAGCGGATTGCGGAGGCGCTGGAGTGCCGGTATGGGACTTAAACCCACCGAACACCCAGAAGAGTCTTGCGCGACATCGCTGCAGATGCGGTTCAAACTGATCGACTACTTTGTGCTGAGATCCATCCGCTCGTGCTTGGGCGAGGCCTCCGGCTTGTCGACGATAGCGCTCCGTTAGCTAGACTCCTGCCTGACTCTGAGATCCCTTACAAAGCCAAGGTTCATCGGCTGTTCTTGCCGCAGTCATGGCCTCCCGGGACGGGCCCGGGAGGACCGCAGCCTTCGTTCTTGAATCAGGTCGCTTTGCCCGCCAATTGCGTCTCCTGGGGCGATCTGCGAATTCAAACGCCGCTCTGGTCTGCCCGCTGATCTCGCTGCGGCGGGCTCAGTTCCTCAGGAATCTCCTGCTCCTGGTCGATGGAAAGCAGCCCGTCGCGCAACGCGGCGCCCCGGATCTTGACGTGGTCGGCAATCCTGAACGCCTGCTCGGAATTGCCGGTGGCAAGGCCTTGGTGCAGGATCTGCCACCCTTCCTGCCTGGTTTCTTGTTAACCGGTGCCCGTCAGAACGGGCCGCGCTGGGTGAACTTAAGCTCATCTTCGGTAAACCCAGCCACCATCACGGGCATTGGGATAATTGTGCTCGCCGATCTTCTCGATGTTGTAGGCCGGCCAGTCCGGGCGCGGGCCACTGTCGAGCATGTTGCAAGCGACGGTCGTGCGACAGGAGGTGCATAGTCAAAGCTTCTCATGTCCGTATCCTCCGAAAAGCAACGTGGGTTCTCAACGCTTGCGAATGCTAGCCGCCGAGCCTGACGGCCTCGACGCTATTCGATTTGGGCTGAGGCGCCTTGAGAACTCAGCCCATACGGTTTCGCGGGGTCGCGCAACTCGACAATGAGTTTTACCTCCGGATTGGACGAAGTCACACGCCTACTCGCTGCTTCTTGCGAGCTTGGGCCTGTTTCACATGGGCTTCGCGCACCTGCGGCCTGGCGCTCACCTCGGGCACACCCACATCCCACCACGCATCACCAGGCGTCCAGGTGAAACCATCGGACACCAGCGTGATGACCGTCGTCCGGTCCGTTCCGAGGGCCCAATCGACGGCTTGACCGAGGTCCGCGAGGCTGTCGACGCGCCGCGTGAGTGCGCCCATCGATTCGGCGTGCTTCACAAAGTCGACGCTGAACGACTCCTTGACGCGGCAATCCTTGATTAGGTTGTTGAATGACGCCGCGCCCTTTGCATTCTGGAGGCGATTGATGACGGCGTAGCCGCCATTGTCGCAGACGATCACCACCATCTTATGGCCTGACAGGACAGTCGAATAAATGTCCGAGTTCATCATCATGTAGGTGCCGTCACCGATCATCACGATCGGGGTTCGGCTGGGATCGGCCAGCGCGGCGCCCCAGCCGGCGGCGATCTCGTAACCCATGCAAGAGAAGCCGAATTCGCAGTCGAACGTATTGGGCGCCTTGACGCGCCAGTTTTTCATGACCTCGCCCGGGAGGCCGCCCGCGGCCGTGATGACCAGGTCGCGTTCGCCTGCGCGCGCATTCACTATGCCGATAACTTGGGCGTAGCTGGGAACGGGCTGGTTGGTCGGCTGCTGATACCCGTCCAGCGCCTTGTTCCACTTGGCGAACTCTGTTCGGCCCTTCTCCGTCCATTCGCGTGGTGCTTGCCACTCAACGAGTGATTGCCCCAATTCGTTGAGCGTGGCGAGAGCATCGCCTACCACGGCCAAGGCACGATGCTTGGTCGCGTCCCAGCGGGCAGCGTTGATGCAAATGAATTTGGCGTCCGTTGCGAAAGCGCTCCAGGAGCCGGTGGTGAAGTCCATTAGACGCGTGCCGACGGCAACGATCACGTCCGCTGAAGCGGCAAGCGCGTTAGCCGACGTTGAGCCGACGATGCCGATGGGGCCGACATAAGCAGGATGATTGTGGCTTACGGTACTTTTGCCGGCGATCGTCTCACACAACGGAATGCCGTGGATGAGGGCCAGGTCGGCCAACACGTGCTCGGCGCCCGAATAACGGGCGCCGCCGCCAGAAATGATCAGCGGACGCTTGGCTGCCTTCAGCAGCTTCACCGCTTCAGCCAGCCGATTGGCGTCAGGGCGCGGTCGCGGGATCGCGTGCACGATCTCGGCGAAGAATTCCTCTGGGTAGTCCCAAGCCATCTCCTGGACATCCTGCGGCAGTGCGATGAATGCCGGACCGCAATCGGCGGGATCCAGCATCGTGGCTACTGCCTGGGGGAGGGATGAGATAATGCCTTCAGGATGGACGATGCGGTCCCAATAACGGGTCACCGCCTTGAAGGCGTCGTTCACATTGATAGTCGGATTGCCGAAGTGTTCGACCTGCTGCATGACTGGGTCGGGGCGGCGATTGATGAAAGTATCGCCAGAGAGCATCAGCACCGGCAGACGGTTCGAATGGGCAACACCGGCGGCGGTGACCATGTTGAGGGCGCCGGGGCCGATCGACGTCGCGGCCACCATGATCTGGCGGCGGCGCTTGGCTTTAGCGAAACCGATTGCCGCGAGGGCCATCGACTGCTCGTTCTGCCCGCGCCACGTGGGCAACCGATCCTGGACCGCTTCCAGCGCTTCCGATAGGCAGGTGACGTTGCCGTGCCCGAAGATGGCGAAGACGCCCGGAAAGAGCGGTACCCGCTCCCCGTCGACGATCGTGAACTGATTGCAAAGATAGCGGACCAAGGCTTGCGCCATGGTCAGACGGACGACTGACATTTGATTCCTCCGGGCATCGCGGCAACTCATGCCGAATGATGTATTCAATTCTTATTGCAGAATTTTCTTTTTTGCAAGCACCATTGCAGAAGGTAACGCAGACTCGGACCACCGGTTTTCAACGTGTAATTTCAACACTGGTAAACCAAGCGCAAAAAAGCCATCATGCAACGAAAATTGCAAGGATGTCGGTCGTGGAAGAGAAAGTCAAAGCCCCAAAGGACTACGAGGGACTCATCCGCTTGATCCACGATCGGTATGAGCAGATGAGCAAGTCTTACCAGAAGATAGCGTTGTATCTCACGCAGAACCCGAATGATGTCGCGGTGCGATCCGTGAACGCGATCGCTGAAAGCAGCGGCGTTCACGCATCGAGCTTCGTGCGCTTTGGCCAGGCACTGGGCTATGAGGGTTTCAAGGATCTCCAAACCCTTTTCCAGAAGCGATTGTCCACCGCGGCGCCCGGCTTTGAAGCGCGCGTCAAGGCGCTGGAGACGGAACTGGGGGCGCGAACCGACCGCAGCGAGTTCGCTTTGATGCACGATCTGGTGGTCCGTGACATCGCCTCGCTGCAGGAGATGCTGACTGCTATCCCGCCGGGGGACTTGGCCGAAGCGGTCAACCTTCTGGAGAAAGCCGACGTCATATATTTGATCGGGCAATTGCGCTCGGCGCCAGTGGTGGAACTCCTGCGCTACATATTGACGATGCTGGGTAAGCGATGCACGCTGCTGGACCCTGGCGGCGGGCTGGCCACGCACATGGCTCGTGCGATCCGCCCGCAGGATGTGCTTTTCGCGGTGTCGTTTCGCTTCTATGCAAACGAGGTCGTGAATGTTGTGGAAGAGGTTGCCAGCAGGGGCATTCCCATCGTGGCGATTTCGGACAGCACCCTGTCGCCGCTGACCAAGGGCGCACGCGTGCTTTTTGCTGTCCCAGAGCACGAATACACGTTTTCAAGATCGCTTGCGGCCCCGATGTGCCTTGCTCAGGCGCTGACCGTGGCGCTGGCGGCGCGATTGCAGAACAACGGCGTTGACCCGCGCATCCCGATAGTCACCGGGCAATAGCTCCTACTTCGCAGATTGGGTTCCAGTCCTCTTCTTGGCTCTCACCATGGTAGAGACGTTGGCGGCGGCAGCATAATTTCGATTGCAGACAGGCAGACGTTGCGGTCTGCCCTCGCAATGAATTTTGCAATTCATGTCTCTTTTTTGAAACGAATTGACTCACAAATCGTTGCAGAATATCCATGTTTGCAATTGCCGTTGCGGATCGACTGACGAGAACCGTGCTTCACTGCGGGGCAATCCTTGTCATTTGTCATCCAATCTCTGGATGGTGGCTTCGGGAACCGAAACGACATCAGGGAGAGATTCCTCGGGCGATCGGGGATTCCGGAGTGATCGGTGCAACCGGACACCAAAAGTGGAGGAGAAATACAATGAAGAAACTGCTTTTGGGCGTCGCCTTCGCGGCGCTGATGAGTTCATCGGCCATGGCCGCCAAGATCGGCGTGTCGATGGCCAAGTTCGACGACAATTTCCTCACCGTGCTGCGCAACGGCATGATCGAGCAGGCCAAGGGCATGAGCGGCGTCGAGTTGCAGGTCGAGGACGCGCAGAACGACGTCGCCAAGCAACTCGACCAGATCAAGAACTTCGCCGCTTCGGGCGTCGACGCCATCATCGTCAACCCGGTCGACACCTCGGCCACGCAGGCGATGTCGGATGCGGCGGCCGCGGCCAAGATCCCGCTGGTCTACGTCAACCGCCAGCCGGTCAATGTCGACACGCTGCCAGACAACCAGGCCTTCGTCGCCTCGAACGAGGCCGATTCCGGCACGCTCGAAACCAAGGAAGTCTGCCGCCTGTTCAAGGAAGCCGGCAAGAAGGAAGCCAATGTCTATGTGATCATGGGCGAGCTTTCCAACCAGGCCGCCGTGCAGCGCACCAAGGACATCGACGATGTCATCGCCACACCGGACTGCAGCTTCATCAAGATCATCGACAAGCAGACCTCGAACTGGGATCGCGACCAGGCGCAGAACCTGATGACCAACTGGCTGTCGGCCGGCA
The DNA here is from genome assembly GCF_020164695.1 of Mesorhizobium sp. ESP6-5. Taxonomy (NCBI): domain Bacteria; kingdom Pseudomonadati; phylum Pseudomonadota; class Alphaproteobacteria; order Hyphomicrobiales; family Phyllobacteriaceae; genus Mesorhizobium; species Mesorhizobium sp. ESP6-5. The sequence continues at coordinate 32,771 of NZ_JAIUGR010000009.1, read as the reverse complement.
AGAAGTTCGACGGCGTCATTGCCAACAATGACGAAAGCGCCATCGGCGCCATCCAGGCGATGAAGGCCGCCAACATCGACATGAAGTCGGTTGTCGTCGGCGGCGTCGACGCCACCCAGGACGCGCTTGCCGCCATGCAGGCGGGCGACCTTGATGCCACCGTCTTCCAGGACGCCGCCGGCCAGGGCGCGGGGGCGCTGGATGCCGCGCTGAAGCTCGCCAAGGGCGAGAAGGTGGAACACAAGGTCTATGTCCCGTTCCAGCTGGTCACGCCGGCCAACATCGACAAGTTCCTGAAGAAGAACTGAGCCGCGGACATACGGAGCGGCGCTCTCGCGCAGCGACAGCGCCGCTCCGCTTCCCTCGGCGCCCGAAGGTGCTCGGGGAACGACCGCGGCTGACGGAGGATAGAAGAATTGGCACAGACATCTCACGGCGTCGGCGGGGTCAGCTATGACGCCAGGAAGCGCACATGGCCGGCCGAATTCAACGTCTTCCTGGCGCTCGTCATCCTCGTCGTCGTCTTCGAACTGATCGGCCGGGTCTTTCTCGGCGACAGCTTCCTGTTCAACACCCGCAGCGACGTCTCCGGCCTCTTCAACGAGGCGCGCCTGCAGATCATCATTCTGCAGGTGTCGATCGTCGGCATCATCGCCATCGGCGTCACGCAGGTGATCATTACGGGTGGCATCGACCTGTCCTCCGGCTCGATCGTCGGCGCGACGGCCATGATCGCCATGAGCTTTGCCCAGGTCGCGACCGTGAACGGCAATCCCAACCCTAAGGCGATGTTTCTGGCCCAAGGCTGGACCGACCTGCCCGTGATCGTCCCGGTGCTGGTGGCGATCGGCTGCGGCCTGGTCGCCGGCCTCGTCAACGGCGCGCTGATCGCCTACACGCGCATCCCGCCCTTCATCGCCACGCTCGGCATGATGGTGACCGCGCGGGGCATCGCCAAATGGTGGTCGAAGGGCCAGCCGATCTCGTTCCCGACGGACAGTTTCGCCGCCATCGGCAAGGGCCTGATGCCCGTCATCATCTTCCTGTCGCTGGCCGTGCTGTTCCAGCTGATCATGACCTACACCAGATATGGCAAGCACTGCTACGCGATCGGCTCCAACGAGGACGCCGCGCGCATGTCTGGCATCAAGATCGCCAACCACAAGATCCTTGTCTATGTCATCGCCGGCATTCTTGCAGCACTCGCCGCCGTCGTGCTCTCCTCCAAGAACCTCACCGCCCAGGCCGGCATGGGCGTCATGTACGAACTCGATGCCATCGCCATGGCGGTCATCGGCGGCGTCTCGCTGTCGGGCGGCCGCGGCTCCATCATCGGCACGGTGATCGGCGCGCTGATCTTCGGCGTCATCATCTCCGGCTTCACCTTCCTGCGCCTCGACGCCTACTACCAGGAGATGGTCAAGGGCGTGATCATCGTGGGCGCGGTCGTTCTCGACCAGTGGCGTCAACGCATGCGGGCATTGAGGGCTTGACCATGCCAGATATCTCCACGACAGACATCGTCCTGAAGACCGAAAACCTGACCAAGCGCTATGGCGGCGTGCATGCGCTCGAAGGCGCCAATTTCGAGCTGCGCAAGGGCGAGCATGTCGCCATCATGGGTGACAACGGCGCCGGCAAGTCGACCTTCGTGCGCCAGATCACCGCCGTCGAGCAGCGGACCAGCGGCCAGGTCTGGTTCGATAGCAAGGAAGTGAATTTCGCCGGACCGATCGAGGCCCGCGAGGCGGGCATCGAGACGGTGTTCCAGAACCTGGCGCTGGCCGACGACCTCGACGTGCCGTCGAACCTGTTCCTCGGCCGTGAAAAGGTGCTGTTCAATCTCGGGCCATTCTCGATCCTCGACCGCAAATACATGCGCAAGGCAACCGAGGCGGCGCTGGTCCGCACCGCGGTCAAGATCCCCAACCTCTCCAACACCATCCGCCATATGTCGGGCGGCCAGCGGCAGTGCGTGGCGATCGCCAGGACGGCGACCTTTGCCTCCAAGCTGATCATCATGGACGAGCCCACGGCGGCTCTCGGCGTGCAGGAGACGGCGCAGGTCGAAAACATCATCCGCACGCTGAAGGACAATGGCGAGCCGCTGATCCTGATCAGCCACAACATGCGCCAGGTGTTCGACCTTTGCGACCGCATCGTGGTGTTCCGGCGCGGCCGCATCGTCGCCAATCTGCGCAAGGAAAATACCGACGGGCAGGACATCGTATCCTATATCACCGGCGCCAAGACCGGCGAGGCGGAGTTGCAAGCCGCCTGAGAATGGAAAAGACGTCTATGCCGCAAGAACCCCTGGCGCCGGCATCGACCAAATGGCGGCGCCCGGACCTTGCGTGAACTCGTTATGACGCAAGACTTTCGGTCCGTCTGTTTATGGATCAGCCCTCAACAGTGTAGCCCGCCGATGCCATGACGCGCAGCAGCTCGCGATGGCCGATCCTGGCCATTTCCAGCGGCGGGTTCTTGATCGGGTCCTGCTCGGCCTCGACGACAAACCAGCCTTCATAGCCGTGGCCGGCGAGCCGTTTGACGATGGTCTCGAAGTCGAGCGAGCCATCGCCCGGCACGGTGAAGGCGCCCTTGACGACCGCATCGAGGAAGCTTTCGCGGGAGCGATCCAACCCGTCGATAACGGGCTGGCGCACATCCTTGGTGTGAACGTGGCTGATGCGATGGTGGTGATTGTCGATCACGCGCAGCACGTCGCCGCCGGCAAAGGCCATGTGGCCGGCATCGTAGAGGAGGGGTAGCGCCTCGCCGGAATGCTTCATCAACAGGTCCACGTCCTGCTCGGATTCGATCGGTGCCGCCATGTGGTGATGGTAAGCGATTGGCATGCCCTGCTCGGCGCACCATTCGGCGAAAGCGGTTATCTTCCGGCCATAGGCCTTGATCTCCTCTTCGCTCAGGCGACGACGGGTGACGAGGGGCGCCGAACGGTCACCCTGGATTGTGCCCGCGGTCTCGCCATAGACGATACAGGGCGCGCCCACGGCCTTGAACAGCGCCATCTGTTCGGCAATGCGGTCCTTCTCGCGGGCGATGTCGCCATCAAGCAGCAAGCCCGAGAACCAACCGCCGCAGACTTTCATGCCATAGGTGTCGAGGATCGGTCCGAGGAAGCCTGCATCCATCGGAAATCGGCGCCCGGTCTCCATGCCGGAAAAGCCAGCCTCCCGCGCTTCGGCAAGGCATCCCTCGAGCGAAATGTCACCACTCAGTTCCGCAAGATCGTCGTTCCACCACGCGATCGGCGCGATGCCAAGCTTGGCTTTCATGCTCTGATTTCTCCTTCCACAGAGGACGCAAATGGCTGCGTTGCGATCTATTATGAAATGTCTATTGACAAATCAATAGATGCTGCAATGATTATTGCAATACGGTTTTAGGGAGGACTGCGCCAACTCGCGCAGGGCACGCGGTCCATCGGACATGCCGAGGATCAGCGGCGCCGGAGGCTGCTCCGAACGGAGTTAAACACCCGTCCCGCAATGCCGGAATCTTGTGACCGCCGCGCTCTCTGCGTAGCGTGTCTCGTGCTGTTTTCAGGATGCTCAGATGTATGGCGACTACGGACTTTTCATCGATGGAGCCTGGCACTCAACAGGCGGGGGAGGCCTTACGCCGGTATTCAGTCCGGTCACCGAAAGGGCGCTCGGCGAGGTAGCTTGCGCCAATGGGGAGGACACTCGCGACGCACTCGAAAGTGCCCAACGGGGGTTTCGTTCATGGAAAGCAAAATCCGCCTTCGAGCGGGCTGATGCTTTGCATCGGATTGCCGACGAAATGCTGCGCCGCAAGGACGAAGGGGCGCGGATGATCTCCAGCGAGACCGGCAAGCCGCTGGCGCAGTCGGAGCGGGAATGGGCTCTCGCGGTCGATCAATTCCGCTGGCATGCCGAGGAGGCGCGTCGCATTTACGGGCGTGTCATCGAGAGCCGTGTCCCGGGCGGGCGTTTTGAGGTCCTGCATGAGCCTGTCGGCGTCGCCGCGGCCTTCACGGCCTGGAACTTCCCCGCAGCACTGGTGGCCCGCAAGGTCGCGCCGGCGCTGGCCGCAGGCTGCTCGATCGTGGTGCGTCCCTCAAGCCAAACCCCGGGCACGGCCATGGTCATGATTGACTGCATGCGAGCGGGCCAGTTGCCTGCAGGCGCGGTCAGCCTGCTGGTAGGTCCCACGGAAGCCACCTACACGCCCATCATGGCGTCGAAAGTAGTCCGCAAAGTGTCCCTGACCGGCTCAACGCGGGTCGGTCAGCAGATGATCCGCGATGCCGCCGATACAGTCAAAAAGGTCTCGATGGAGCTGGGCGGCAACGCGCCGCTGATCGTCTTCGACGATGCCGATCTCGAGACGGCGCTCGGCGTGGCGGTGCCGACCAAATATGCGAATGCCGGCCAGGTCTGCGTCACGCCGGACCGTTTCTTCATCCACGAAAGCCTGCATGACAGTTTCGTCGAGGGCTTCGTCTCCAGGACCAGGGCGCTTAAGCTCGGCGATGGTCTCGATCCCTCGGTGCAGATGGGGCCGCTCATCAACGGCAAACGGCTCTCCGACATCGAGGCCGTGGTCGCGGAAGCCGAACGGCAAGGGGCCACGATCGCCGCCGGCGGCCGCCGTGCGGCGGCCTTCAATGCCGGGCATTTCTTCGAGCCCACGGTGCTGACCAACGTCAGCGACGACATGGCGGTCTTTGCGGAGGAGAATTTCGGTCCGGTGGCGGCGATCACCTCGTTCTCCAGCGACGACGAGGCGCTGCAACGCGCCAACACCTCCGACATGGGGCTCTCGGCCTACGCGTTCACGCAAAGTCCGAAGCGCGCACGCCGGGCGGTTGCCGAGCTGAAGGCTGGAATGGTCGGCATCAACAGCTTCGCGCTTGCGGCCTCGGAGGCGCCCTTCGGCGGCACCAATTTTTCGGGCATGGGGAGGGAAGGGGGGATCGAGTCGATCACGGATTACCTCGATCCCAAGCTTGCTCAGGTCGTTTTCTAAAGGTTGCCGCCATGATCCCCAATACCCTCAAGAAGCTCTGGGCCGAAGGCCGTCCGACCATCAATGGCTGGCTCTCGATAGGTAACTCATTCACCGCCGAGATCATGGCCGCGCAAGGTTATGACAGCATCGGCATCGACCTGCAGCACGGCGCGCTAGACTACAACGCCATACTGCCCATGCTGCAGGCCATGCGCGCCTCGGGCGTCACCCCGCTGGTGCGCGTCCCCTGGCTCGAGCCGGCCATCATCATGAAGGCACTGGACGCCGGCGCCTACGGGATCATCTGCCCGATGATCAACACCGCGGAGGAAGCTGCGAAGTTCGTCTCCTACCTCCGATACCCGCCGCTTGGACAACGGTCATTCGGTCCGACGCGTGCGAATTTCGCGGTCGGCGCCAACTATGCGGCCGAGGCCAATGGAGAAATTCTGGCATTCGCCATGGTCGAAACCGCCGAGGCGATGGCCAATCTCGATGCGATCGCAGCGACCCCAGGGCTCGATGGCATCTATGTCGGGCCGGCCGACCTCACCTTCAGCCTGCACGGCGGTCGCCTGCCTCCGGCCTTCGATCGCGAAGAGCCGGAAATGATCGAGGCTTTGCAAGCCATTGTGCGGGCCTGCCGCAAACACGGCATTCGCGCGGCGCTGCACTGCGGCACTCCGGAATACGCCGGGCGCGCCGTGGCATGGGGCTTCGACATGACCACCGTCTCCAATGACGTGCGTTTACTCGCCGGCGCCGCAGAAACCGCCGTCAAGCAGTTCAGGGCCCTGATGGCTGGAGCCTCAGCCAGGAGCGTCAACACCAAGGGGGGCTACTGATGCCTCACGTGCTTGTTGCCGGCAAACTGCATCCAAGCGGTATAGCCCTGCTCGATCGGTCGCCGGGCGTAACCTACGACTATGTCGAGGAGGTTTCCGAGCCGAGCTATGCCTCGCTGATCGGCAAGGCCGACGGGCTGGTCATTCGCACCCAGCCGCTTTCCGCGCCGACGGTCGAGAAGGCACGCAACCTCCGCATCGTCTCGCGGCATGGGGTCGGCTACGACTCGGTTGATCTGCCGGCGCTCAACAAGCGCGGGATCGCGCTGGCGGTCGTCGGCGATGTCAATTCGGTCTCGGTGGCTGAGCACGCCATGATGCTGCTGTTAGCTGCCAGCAAGCGCACGCTGCGCGCCGATCGGGCCGTCCGCGAAAAAGGATGGAACTGGCGCAACAAGCTCGAGTCGTCGGAACTTGCGGGCAAGCGGCTGCTCATCCTGGGTTACGGCCGGATAGGTCGGCATCTTGCCCGTATGGCTGCCGGCTTTTCCATGGAGGTTGAAGCATACGATCCGTTTCTCGAAAAGATTGGCTGGCCGGATGGTCCGGTGAGGCCGGGCTGCGACCTCGCCGCTGCGCTGGGCCGTGCCGACGCGATATCCGTGCACGCGCCCAAAGGCGAGAGGCCGTTGATCGGTGCCCGTGAATTCGAGCTCATCAAGCGTGGCGCCGTCCTGATCAACACCGCCCGTGGTGGCGTGGTCGAGGAGCTCGCTCTGATTGAGGCGCTGCGAACCGGCACGGTTGCGGCCGCGGGCCTCGATGTTTTCGACCAGGAGCCGCCAACGCCGGAGAACCCGTTGCTGGCGATGGATCAGGTCATCCTCACGCCCCACATCGCCGGTCTTACCGTTGAATGTGGGGAACGCATGGCAGTGTCGTCGGTCAAGAACGTCCTCGATTTTTTTGAAAGCAAGATCGATCCCGCGCTGGTCGTCAATGGAGCCGAAGTCATTGGGAAATGAGAAACCCAAGCTGCGGGTCGGGCTGATCGGGACCGGTTTCATGGGCAAGACCCATTCGTTTGGGTTCGCCGCGGCGGAGCGTGTTTTCGATCTGCCATTCGAGCTCGAGCTTCATACCGTCGCCGACCGTACCGAAGAACTTGCCGGCGCAGCCGCGCGGACGCTCGGCTTCAAGAACGCTACCGGCGATTGGCGCCGACTTGTCGGCGATCCGGATATCGATCTCGTCGACATCACCGCGCCAAACGCGTTCCACCGCGAGATGGCGCTGGCCGCTATCGCCGCCGGCAAGCACGTCTATTGCGAGAAACCGCTTGCTCCGCGCGCAGCAGAGGCCGCCGAGATGGCAAACGCTGCCGTGGCTGCCGGCGTACGCACGCAGGTCGGGTTCAACTACCTGTGCAATCCGATGATGGCCCTGGCCCGTGACCTCATCGTGACCGGCGAGCTTGGCGAAATCCGCAGCTATCGCGGAATCCACGCCGAAGACTACATGGGCGATGCTGAAAGTCCCTTCACCTTTCGCCTCGACAAGGTAGGTGGCGGTGCGCTGGCCGATCTCGGCAGTCATGCCTTGGCGACCGCCGAGTTCCTTCTCGGCCCGATCGAGCGCGTTCTTGGCGACGAGGTCACCGTCATCAACAGTCGTCCGGACGGCAAGGACGGCCGTACCGCCGTCGAGGTCGACGACATCGGCCGGGCTTTCTTGCGCTTCGCCAGCGGCGCCACCGGCAGCATCGAGGCAAGTTGGGTGGCGACCGGCCGCAAAATGCAGCACAATTTCGAGGTTTATGGCTCGAGAGGGGCGCTGGCTTTCAGCCAGGAGCGCTTCAACGAACTGCAATTCTACACCACTGCGGAGGCCGGTCGAGTTCGCGGCTTCCGTCGTATTCAGGCCGGCCCCGATCATCCGCCCTATGGGCTGTTTTGCGTGGCCCCCGGCCATCAGCTTGGTTTCAACGATCTCAAGGCCATCGAGGTCGCGCTGTTTCTCGAAGCTATCGCCGGGATCCGCGCAGAGCCATTCAGCTTCCGCTCCGGACAGCGCATCCAGGAACTTGTGGAAGCGATCCATACCTCAGCGACTGGAGGCCGCTGGGTCAGCACAGCTTGATGAGCAATCTCGAATGGGGCGCCCAGGCGGTCGCCGAAGAACTTCATTCGACGGGCTTGCGCGTTTTGCAGGGAAGGAACTTTACCCAGCGGGCGTCCACGTAGCCAGAATCCATCAGACAGATAGTATCGGCGCGTCCTATTTTGCCGATACAGGGTGGTGCACGCGAAGCCTGATGATGGCGAGTCCAATGGCGCCATCGCGATTCATGCGTTTTTGCAAGGAATATTGCTCGATCGCAAAGTTTCGGTATGGTGGGTGATCGAAAAAGGATCAGGCATGGACCACTTACGATCAAAGCCTCAGTCTGCCGGCGAGTTGATGACTATCTTGAACTCGGCTCAGGACAACATGGGCAGAGGCGGGCGTCGCGTGGCGAATTTCTTCATCGCGAACCTTGGCGAGACAGCCCTTCTGTCAGGTTCCGAGGTTGCCAGTCGCTGCGGTGTGAACGCATCCAGTGTGGTGCGTTTTGTCCAGACCTTGGGATTTTCGGGCTACCGGGAATTTCAATCAGTTCTCCAACAGCATCTGTCCGCCTCAATTGTGGAAGCCAGGCAGTCCGGCGCGGGTGGAATTACCTTGCCCGAGATTTCAAAACCGCTTCGTCTCGTTCTTCTTGCCGACTCAGGACGTTCGTTCAACGAGGCTGCGGAAGCCGCCGCGAAGAACTTCAGCGCGCAAAACGCATCGACTGAGATTGAAACGGAGTCGCATGCTTCATACGACGTCCAGCCTGAGGACTTTGCGCGCCGGATCGAGAGCGCGGCTGAAACGTCCGATGGCATTATCCTGGTCGCCAGAGAGCATCCAGCAATCAATGATGCCGTAAGGGCGGCCACCGGACGGGGCCTCCCGGTGATCTGCCTGACCACCGATCTCCCTTTGTCAGGTCGAGCAGCCTATGTTGGCTCGGATCAATATGTGTCGGGAGCTACGGCAGCCTGGCTGTGTGGTCGAATGCTCCCGCGTGGGACTGCCGGCAAAGTCCTGTTTGTTTGCAGCGTGCCGTTTCGCTGCCACCAAGACCGGGAGCAGGGATTCCGGCACGTCCTGCGATCCGAATTCTCAACCCTCGCTATCGATGAGAGGGTGAGCTCCAATGAGAGCATTGAGGTCATATACGAGGCAGTCCGGCGATACATCGCAAAGAGCGGTCCGCCGGCGGCCATCTACAATGTTTCAGGGGCTAACCTGGGGGTCGGGCGCGCACTGGAGGCAGAAGGTCTCAGTAATTCGACTGTGTTTGTCGGCCATGAATTGAACGCGAATTCCCGCTCGCTGCTCGAGCGGGGAATCATGGACGTGACGATCGGCCACGACTTCGATCGCGAAATTGCGCTATCGGTAGAGTGCATACGGACGGCGCGCCAAGGCATCCAGCCTGTAAATCGAATTACGCAAAGCCAGGTTTTTACCCGCTTCAACTGCGCCACCTTCTGATTGATCGCAGCGTTCTTCTGCGAGCGAGGATGTTGGGCAACCGAAGTGGTGGTTCCTTCCGATCGCCTCTCTAGATCGCCAACTTGGCGACAGGCGTTGGCGGGGCGAAGGGGTAAGCGCCCCAGACCGACTGGTCGAAATTGATCACAGAGCCAGTCATCATCCCGGCATCCTCCGAAGCTAGAAAGGTGGCGGCCTTGGCCACTTCCGCAGGAGCCAGCAGGCGCTCAAAAGGTTGTTCGGCCGCAGCCTTTTCGAGCCAGTTTGCGTCCGCGCCGTGATACTCGCGCTGGATGCGATCCTCGCCGTCGGAAGCCATCCAGCCGATATTAAGCTGATTGACCCGGATCTTGTTCCGCATCGTTGCAAACGCAGTGTTGCGGGTAAGTGTGGCAAGAGCACCCTTGGAGGCGCAGTAGGACGCGATAAACGGCTGCCCGGCGAGCGCCGAGGTGGATCCAATATTCACGATCGCTCCTTCGATATGGTCTCGGACCATCCGCCGGATGGCTTCTTGCATCAGGAAAAAGGGCGCGCGCGTGTTGATCGCGAACATCCGGTCGAACAGCTCTTCACTCGTGTTGAGGATATCACCTCGGTCCGTAAGGCCGGCGGCATTCACCAGGACATCGACGCGCCCAAAGGCCGTATCCGCGGCCTCAATCACCGTCCGGCAATCGGCCACGTTCGCCAGATCAGCCTGGACAAAGCGAAGGACGCAGCCCGTTTTAGCCTCGATTGCTGCAGCGACGGCGCCGCCCTTATCGGCGTTGCGCCCACAGGTGACAATTCCGGCCGCGCCCGCGTCTGCGAGATGCATGGCGATCGCAGCGCCCAGTCCCTGCGTCCCCCCGGTGACCACCGCGAATTTCCCATCGACTCTGTTCATTTTTCAAGGCCTCCTCGGTCTGCAATGAATTTTGCAGAAAAAATCAATGCGGAATTTGTATTGACACACGTGCGGAAATGCAAGATATTTTGCATCGTGCACGCAAAGATTGGTGCTTAGCTTGCACAACAGGCCGCAGGGAGGAACTTGATGTTGCGTATCGCCGTGCTCGGCTGTGGCCGAATTGGTCAAATGCATGCTGCCAATGTCGCTCGGCATCCCCGATCCACGTTGGCGGCGGTATTCGATCTCAATTCAGAGGCGGCCGAAAAGGTCGCGGCGGCTCAAGGCGTCAAGGCCGCAGCCAGCGCAGAGGATATCTTCGCGTCGGACATGGTGGACGCCGTTCTGATCGCCACGGCAACTCCCACCCACGCCGACTACATAGAAATGGCAGTCGCTGCGGGTAAGGCGGTGCTGTGCGAGAAGCCGATCGACCTTAGCCTCGCCCGCGTCGAGGCGTGCGCCGCCAACATCGGCGAGACCAAAATCCCGATCCAGCTTGGCTTCAACCGTCGTTACGATCCTGGGCACAGTGCAGCGCGGACTGCGATGCTGGCCGGCGATATCGGCGAACTGCACCAGGTCATTATCACGTCCCGTGATCCTTCGTTGCCGCCGAGAGCCTATCTGGAGGCTGCGGGCGGGCTGTTCCGCGATATGACGATCCACGACTTCGACTTGGCTCGCTTCATGCTCGGCGAGGAGCCGACCGAGGTCTTCGCGCTTGCCAATGCGCTCATCGATCCGGCACTCGGAAAGGAGCTCGATGAAGTCGACAGTGCAATGTTCATCCTGAGGACCGCGTCGGGCAAGCAATGCCACATCAACAATTCGCGCACGGCGGTCTACGGCTACGATCAGCGCGTCGAGTTGATCGGGAGCGCCGGAATGCTTCTTTCCGACAACCGAAAACCCCACGAATTGCGACGCTTTACCGGCACGGCCGCCGAGGCAAGCCAACCGTATCAGTTCTTCTTTCTCGAGCGCTACCAGGAAGCCTTCATGGCCGAGATCGACGGGTTCGTGGACTGTGTGGAGAAAGGCGCCGTTCCGCTGGCAAGTTTCGAAGATGGGCGCCGTGCGCTCATCCTGGCGGAAGCGGCTTACAAATCCATGAAAGAGGGACGTTTGGTGCGCGTCTCCGAGGTGGCTGCATAAAAGCATTCGGCGGCGGATTCGCAGGAGGATGAAAGATCCGCGCAGTGGGAGGAGTAGCGTTTGGTGAAGTATGGGCTCGCACGGATGGTCGTGTGGGGAAATGACCGAGACCGGCCCCGCAATGGCGCGGGCATCTTGGCCCGCCTTCCTTGCGATCACGATCGAAGGAGAACCGCGACAGCGTGCCCGCACTCCCAACTTCTCCACCAGGGCTCCTTCAGTGCTGCCGGGCCGGCACTGCAATTGCATTTGCGAGTGACGACATCGCGAACGGTGTCTCATCGCAAGGTCGAACCTTTCTGTGGTGAGCACAGAAGGCCTAAGCGGTGTCAGGCCCGGCTCAACGGGCAGTCGGACCGCGCAACAAAAGGAGGAACCAATGAAATTTCCAAGTCTCCCCATTTCTCGCCGCAGGGCCGCCAGCACAGTGGCTTTCGGCGCGCTGTTCCTTGCAATAACCGCTGGGACCGCGCTTGCCGAATACAAGGCCGCGGACGTGAGGATCGGTTTCACCCCGAAGTTTCTCAAGGATGATTTCCAGACCCTGATGTTGGATCTCTCGAAGAAGGCCTTCGATGCAAAAGGTTTCACCCTGGTCGGTGCTCCTGATCCGAATGGCGATATCGCTGCCGAAGTCGATGCGCTCCAGAACCTGATTGCCAACGGCGCAAACGTTCTGGTCTTCGCTCCCATCGACGCGGCGGGAATCGTTCCCGCGGTCAAGAAGGCGAATGACGCCAACGTCCTCGTTTTCTCGATCGATGACGCCCCCGCGGGCGGCAAAGTGACGGCAACGGTGCGCGCGGACAATGTCGACGCCGGCGTTCAAGGCGCCAAGGAGATGGCCAAGCGCCTGCAGGCCAAGCCGTGCTGGACCGACAACAGCTGCATCGTGCTTGAGCTACAGGGTGCCCTGACCACACCAAACGGCCGCGATCGCTCCGATGGTTTTTCCAAAACGCTGCATGAGCTCGCGCCCAAGGTGAATCTGATACAGCGCCCCACCGAATGGACTGCCGACATGGCCGCCGATGCTGCGCAGAACGTCCTCACGCAGAATCCTTCGTTGAGCGGCATCTTCATGGCGTCCGAACTCATGGCCTCGGCCGTGAACGCGCAGCTCACCAACGGCGGCAAGGGCGCTCCGGTGGGTGACCCGAACTCGGTGATCCGCATCGCAATCGATGGAACGCCTCAAGGGCTTCAGCTGATCCGCAGCAAGGCCCTCGACGCGACGGTGTCGCAGCCCCTGAGCGCCTATGCGACCAAGACGGCCGAGCTGATCGAACTCGTCTCCAAGGGTGGCAAAATCGAGATCGGGCCACGGGATGACGGCCAGGTTATCGATACACCCGTTGGACCGCAGTACCAGCTCAAGGCGACGCTGGTGACAGCCGATAATGTGGACTCACCTGATCTGTGGGCGAACAAGATCGGCAAGTAATCAGGACCCAAGGGGAGGAGCCGAAGATCATGGAAAACGCGCGACCCATCGTCGAAATGCGTGACATCGCCAAGACCTTTGGCTCGACCCGGGCTCTTCGCGGCGTGAATTTCACCGTCATGCGCGGTGAAGTTCACGCCCTGTTGGGCCGCAATGGCGCGGGAAAGAGCACGCTCGTTTCCACCTTGAGCGGATATGTTTCGGCCGATACCGGATCGATCAGAATCGGAGAGGTCGAGGTAGAAGCGGTCGGCCAACACTATGCGCCCAGCATTCGTAAGCTGATCGCCCACGTTCAACAAACCCCTCAGCTGTTCAACCTGCTGACGGTTGCGGAGAACCTTTTTGTAGAGAACCCTCTCGTCCGCAGAGGGTTCGGCGTGGTGAGCCACAAGCTGATGTTGGAGCGCGCCGCTGAGCTGCTGAGCGAATGGAATATGGACATCCAGCCCCGCTCGCTTGCAGGTGAGCTAGGCGCCGGGACGAGACAGCTGCTCGAGATCATGAAGGCCCTCAGTCGGGGTGTACCCATCATGATTCTGGACGAGCCAACCGCGGCGTTGAGCAATGCTGAAAAACGGATTCTGTTCGAGCATGTGCGGGCACTCAAAGCCAAGGGGGTCTCGTTCGTCTATATCTCGCACCACCTGGACGAGGTTTTCGAGATTGCCGATACGGTCACGATCTTGAGGGATGGCAAGGTCGTGAAGGAACGCGAGCCCGTGGGAGGGCTCGACGTCGAGACCATCGCTGACCTTATGATGGGTGAAAAGACGGTCCGAAGCACGCGACAGGACTTCCTGACGGAGGAAGCCCCTGTTCTCCTCCAGGCCAAGGGAATTCGGCTCGACAGCTTTTCGGAAAAGGATATCAACTTTGCCGTTAAGGCGGGCGAGATCGTGGCCCTTGCAGGTCCCGTAGGTGGCGGGAAGGAAGCACTCGCGATGGTCCTTGCTGGCCAGCAAAGGCCTGAAAGAGGCGAGGTGATCAGCCCGCGTGGAAAGCTACCGATTATCGGGCTGGTTCCGACCGACAGGCATGCGAGCGGCTACGTTGGCATTCTGGGTGTTCGTGAAAATGTGGCGATCGGTGGCCTTGACGTCCTGTCCGGCAAACTGGGTTTTATCAGCAAAGGTAAGGAAGCCAGGCATGTCGGGCGCCTTGCCCAGCAGACGAACGTAATCGCATCGTCTCTTGAGCAGGCGGTGAGCCAGCTCAGCGGCGGCAATCAGCAGAAGGTCGTTTTCGCGCGCGCGCTTTGTCGAGCTCCCGAGGTCATCATCGCTCTCAGCCCAACCCGCGGCGTCGATGTGGGAGCCAAGGAGCAACTCTATTCGCTGTTGCGCGATCTTGCCAGCAAGGGGTTGGGGGTTGTGGTCGTCTCGGACGAAGAAGACGAAATTGATCAGCTGGCCAACCGGGTCGTTATCGTATTCGAGGGCCACGTCGTTGATGAACTGGTGGGCGGATACACAATCAAAGATCTAATCCTGCGAATGGAGGGCGTCGTATGAGCACCGATATCGTGAGCAAATCCACGCCGAAGAAGGAACATTCCGGACAGTCACGGCTGTCCGCGTTTGGGAGCGCCTTTGTGGCGGGTGGATATACGATGTACCCGGTCCTTCTCATGCTGGTGATCGTTGGTGCCATCGTTGCTCCCCGGTTCGCCACAGCGGCCAATCTTCTGAATATCCTCGACCAGGTGAGCGTCCTGGGCCTGACGACAATCGGATTGACTTTTGTCGTCCTGATAGGTCGACTGGATCTCTCACTCGAGGGAATTGTCGGCTTCGCTCCGATGTTGGCGGCTGTCACACTCGTGCCTGCGGCGGCTGGCGGGCTTGGATTGGAGTTGCCGAGTTGGACTGGCCTATTCGTTGCCCTGGGTACTGCGGGGCTGATTGGATTTTTCAATGGTTTCATGGTCGTCAGGGTGGGTCTCAACCCGTTCATCTCGACGCTCGGGCTGCTTGTGCTGCTTCGCGGCGGAGTGCTGATCATTTCCAATGGGCGTTCGATCTATTCTCCCGGCAAAGCGCTGACTTACCTCGGATCTGAGAGTTGGTTCGGTGTTCCTGTGTCGGTGATCGTATTCATTGTGGTCGCTACCGTGGTCGGCCTTGTCTTTCACTACCACCGCTATGGCCGCGCCTTGTATGCGATCGGCGGCAATGAGGACGCCGCAAGGGCCGCAGGCATTAACGTGGATAGGGTCATTTGGTCGGCTTTTATATTCGCGGCCCTCTTGGCGGGCCTGGCCGGTGTTCTGATGACGGGGCGCCTTGATTCGACGGTGACAACTCAAGGACAGGGGATCATCTTCTCCGCCTTTGCCGCCGCGGTGATCGGGGGCGTAAGTCTTGGCGGCGGCCGAGGGACAATCGTCGGAGTTACTAGCGGGGTGCTCTTGATTGGCGTCATCAACAACTTGCTCACGTTGGCGCAGGTTCCGTCCTTTTACGTTCAGGCATCGACCGGCGCCGTTATCATCGTGGCGGCGGTGCTGACGACGATCGCGAGCCAACGCTCAAGCGGTGTGCGAACCCGAACGTGAGATACGCTGCCAGGCCAAGGTTTTTTTGCCAGCATCACTGCCAGACTTGAATAAGATGCCGCACGACTGCAACGCAGCGGACCTGGATGAGTGCGCTCTTTCTTGCGTGGAGGTGGCGGTGAGAGGCTGGGCAGAGGTGCGAGTCCCGGCCGGCGCTGCTCGGGACGGCGCGCCTGTCTATACCGTGGCGCTCGCCATCGCTTTCCGACATCCTGTAATCAGCTCTCTGGTCCGAGGTGATCCAGAGCCGCAACGTGCCCGATAAACCGGCAGCAGGCCATTGCCACTTCTTGGCAGCAGCCTGAGGCGCCCCAAAAGCCGTCCGGGAGGCACATGGACACAGCTTTGAAAGGTGCCTTTCTAGACCACGAACACAGGCGTGGAATGAAGAAATCTCAAACGACCAGCTTGCCGTCAATGAGACGACCCGTTCAGAACCTGAATCGAAGTCAAAGATCAAGTGTAACAGCGCCTTTCGCGCGGCTGCAACAGGCCAGGACCAAGCCCGAGGACTTTTCATCGGACGTGAGTCCGCCGAGATCCTGCATCGTGACTTCGCCAGAGAGCTTGGCTATTCGGCACGTACCGCAAACTCCCTGCTGGCAGCCACTGGGAACATAGACGCCACAGTTGCGCGCCGCCTCCAGCAGGGTCTCTCCGGGCGCGCAGCGATGCTCCAATCCGGACCGAGCGAAATGCACCGAGGACGAAACGGCAGATGCTACGTCCGAAGTAACACCGCTCAGGCCGCCACCGAAGCTCTCCTCATGATAACGACGTGCATCAACACCCGTCTGGCCAAGACCGTCCCGCAGCGCCTTCATGTACTGTTCGGGGCCGCACGCGTAGACCGTGCGCTCGCGAAGATCGGGGACCAGGCGCAGGAGCATGGGACCGTCTACCCGGCCGGTGGGTCCTGCCCAAGTGGGATCTCTCCTAGAACAGACGCATGTGACGCTCAGGTTCCGAAACCGGGCAGCGAGCACATCGAGTTCCAACCTGAAGATGAGATCTCGCGGCGAGCGCGCGCTGTAGATGAGG
The DNA here is from genome assembly GCF_020164695.1 of Mesorhizobium sp. ESP6-5. Lineage (NCBI taxonomy): Bacteria > Pseudomonadati > Pseudomonadota > Alphaproteobacteria > Hyphomicrobiales > Phyllobacteriaceae > Mesorhizobium > Mesorhizobium sp. ESP6-5. Next base: position 16,314 of record NZ_JAIUGR010000009.1, on the reverse strand, counting down.
CACAGGTCCAGATCCGACGCTCGGTCCGTCAAGGTGCGCAACATCGACATAAGAGGCGTGATCCCGCTGCCTCCGGCAAGAAAGAGAGGCTTCTCGCTGTGGAAGCCGTCGAGTTTGAACGAGCCCAGGGGGCCTTCGATGTTGATTTCGTCGCCCGCTCGAAGGTTGTCGTGGAGCCAATTGGAAACGAGCCCGCCTGGTGTCCGCTTGACCGTGATGTGCAAGTCGAGCGGTCGTGTAGGTGGCGACGATACGGAATAGGAACGGCTTACCGTAGCGCCACCGATTGTGAGGTGAAGGACAACGTATTGCCCCGCATTGAAGCAGAACATGCGGTCTGACGCAGCCGAGAAGACAAATGTCTTCACGTCGTGTGTCTCGTCGATGATCGCGCGGCAGAGCATCGCCTGTGAGGATGCCTCGGCCCATTGCCGCTGCCGCATGGTTGCGAAAAAATCGGAAGCCGAAAAGGAAGTGTGTGCGTTCATGGCCGGGCTCTTCAGTGACGCCCCAACATGCCAGCCGAACCATCTCCCGAACAGGGGTTCAGCCCCGCTCTTTAATCGGGAATTTCGATTTAGGTCTCGAGCGACATCACCGCAAGCTGCAGTGCACGGAGTCCTTTGCGAATGATCGGTTCGTGTCTGCGCCGAGCGAGCATAGCCGTGTGGACAGGCTGGTGGAGCGTCGGTGCGCCCTCGACCAGGAAGGACGGGCACTCGGCCGTAAATCTGCGGGCATCGTCGTTGCGCATGTAACAGCTCCCCCCGGCTCGCCGCAGCATCGCTTCGGCCAGGCTCTCGGATCCCACGGAAAGTCGCGAAATTGCCAGAGAAGGGATCAGCTCCGCATGGGTCTTCTCAAGTAACACGGTGTAGCCCGGACGAATGTAGCTGTCAGGATTGACCTCCGACATCGTCCTGGCGAAGGTCGACACCATTACGTATTCCTCGACCATGAGGTGGTCGTAGGCAATTTCGGGAAGATAGCGGGGTGCGTAGAGCACGGCGATATCGAGATTCCCCATGCTGAGATCTGTCACCATCTGGTTGGAATAGTCAGATTCCACGTGAATCGAGGCTTGGGGAAGGGCCTGACAGAGCGCCTCCACCCAGCCAGGCAGCACTGAGCGTGTCATGCCAACCTGCGCTGCCACGCGCAGGGTTCCTTCGAACCGGTTGAAGGCCCGCACGTCATGGCGCGCTTGCGACCAGGTCGACAGCATCGCCCGCGCGTAGGCTTCGAAACGTCGCCCCGCCGCTGTCGGTTCAGCGCCAGCGCGACCACGATGGAAAAGCTCCGACCCGACTGCGCTTTCAAGACTCTTGATCCGGCTGCTGACAGTCGACTGCGTAATGTTCAGCCGGTCGGCAGTCCGGTTAAAGTTTCGCGATTCGATGATGTCGAGGAAGGTCTCAATGTGGTCCAGCTGCACGGTCTAACCTCTCCGATCGAAAAACTCGATCATTACCCAGAAATCATTGGCTTGATCCGGCATTTGTCAAGGCGGAAGCTGAAGAGACTAAACGGCTAGCGGAACGCGGCCTGCGGAGAGGGAGCGAAGCTAAAGTGTTTATCGTCGACTGCGATTGCCACAACTACTGGTCCAGCGCCACGGTGCTGGAGCCCTACCTCACCGGTGTCTGGAAAGACATGTTCATAGAGGGCGAAAAGACCGGTCCCCGCGGATCCTTCCCGCATGGCCACCGTCCCTGGTTTCATCCGCAGGATTTCTCGCGAAAGGACGTGCGGCCCGAGACCGAAGCCGACAACTACCGCATCATGAAGGAAAAGCATCTCGACAAATACAATGTCGGCGTGGCGATCCTCACCGGCGACGAGCCAATAGAAGCCTCGACTCTGGCCAATCCCTATTACGCAAGTGCGCTGGTCAGTGCCTACAATGACTATCAGATCGCGGAGTGGCTGCCGAAGGACAGCCGCTTCATGGGTTCTATTGTCATCGCGCCTCAGGATCCGACGCAGGCGGCGGCCGAGATCCGTCGGCTCGGCAGCCACCCTCGCATGGTCCAGGTTCTCGCCTCCCAAGGCTCTGTGCGGCCGTATGGTGATCCCTTCTACCACCCGATCTACGAAGCCTGCGCGGAAATGGGCCTGCCATTCGCCATCCACCTCGGCGGACACGGGGGGATCAACTGGAACGCTGTCGCGCCTGCCCCCACGACTTTCTTCTGGGAGACACACGCTATCCTGCACATGTCGGCGATCAGCCATGTGGCCAGCATGATTGCCCATGGAGTGTTCGAGAAATGGCCGGAGCTCTACTTCGTGGTGGTCGAGTGCGGCGTGGCCTGGGTGCCGACGGTGCTGTGGCGCCTCGACGCCGACTACAAGGCCCTTCGCAAGGAGACGCCTTGGCTGAAGATGCTGCCGTCCGAGTACTGCCGCCGAAACATTCGGTTCTCCACACAGCCCCTGGAGCAGCCGGCGAATGTGCAGCATCTCTGGTCCATTCTGGAGGCAATGGACGGCGAGAACACGCTTATGTTTGCGTCCGATTATCCGCACTGGGATTACGATGACGTCAACACATTGCACATTCCGCCGGGGTGGCGCCGCAAGGTGCTCGGCCAAAATGCGCTTGACGTCTATAAGCGCATTCGCCGCCCGGAAGCCGCCGCGGCAGCATGACGAGGGTCGACATGGCTGAGAAGACGTATATTTGTCGCGCCGACGAGATCCAGATCGGAACGCCATTCATCGCTAAGGTGCGCAGCCTGTCGATCGGCGTGTTCCGGATCGGCGAGAGTTTCCATGCGCTGCTGAATGTCTGCCCTCATCGAGGGGCTCCGCTTTGCGAAGGGCCGCAATGCGGCACGACCGCTCCCGTCGAGGGACCCGAATTCATTTACCACCGCGAGAACGAAATCGTTCGCTGCGCCTGGCATGGGTGGGAATTCGACATCAAGTCGGGTGCGGCCCTGGTCAACGCGAGCGTTCGTGCGCGGACCTTCCCAGTCACCCTCGAAGCTGGGAGCATTTACGTGACGGCCTGATATGGAGGCGGGACTTTGGGAGCTAGTTGGGCATCGCAACCATGATCAGCGTCTTATGCGCTTCATCGTTTTTGCTAATGCGACGCAATTTGGGATGGATTGCCTGCACGTTCCGCTAACGTGACAATAGTCTGAGAAAAATCAGCGCAACTCGACTGGGGAACACCATGAAACATGATCTTCTTGCATCGGCTCTTGGCATGCTGTTGCTGGCGCCGATCGCATCGGCAACTGCTGCAGACGTCACCATGCCGGACCCAAATTACGCTACCGCGACGGCGGTCATGAACGTGATCAAGGACGCCGCCGAGCAGGAGCTCGGGCTCGACGTTTCGACCGTGACCACCACGGCCGTCCCCGTTATTTGGGAAGCGATGGACCGTAACAAGGGGGAAGTCGATATCTGGCCCGATGTCTGGCTGCCGAACCAGCAGGGTCTTGTCGACAAATATGTCAAGGGCGCGGGCACCGTGAAACTCGCGCAGAATGGCTATGAGGCCAAGCAAGGTTACTGCGTGACCCAAGTTACGGTCGATAAATACGGCGTCAAGGACGTATCCGACCTCGCCAACCCCGATAACGCCAAGATATTCGACACCAATGGCGACGGCAAAGGCGAAATCTGGATCGGCGCTTCAGGCTGGCAGTCGACCAACATCGAAAAAGTGAGGTCCCGTGATTACGGCTTCGCCGATTTCTTCGATCTGCAGGTCACCGACGAAGCGGTAGCTGCGGCATCGCTCGATCGTGCCGCGAAGGCCGATAAGCCGTGGGTGGGCTACTGCTACGGTCCGCACCAGAATTTCGCGCGCTACAAGCTTGCCTTCCTTTCCGAGCCGAAACACGATCCAGCCAAGTTCGTGATGCTGCAGCCGAGCGAGGACCCTCAATGGTTCGAAAAATCGAAAGTGTCGTCGGCCTACGCTGACACCACCGTGCACATCGCTTATGCTGCTTCGCTGGCGCAGCGGCAACCGGAACTGACGGCCGCTCTGGATCGGATTACTCTCAATCCGGATGACATCAGCAAGTGGGCCTACGCAATCATCGTCGACAAGAAGCCGGCAGATGATGTGGCGAAGGAATGGATCAAAACCCACCCCGATGAGGTGGCGAAATGGTTTGGGCACTGAAGTCGAGGGCTGAGGCTGCGGGCTCTAAACGGGCCCGCATCGTCGCCAAGCCGCGCGATCCTGTTTTTAGACGGGGACTGTAGCCGGTGGACGCCGCACCGGTCAGGGCGTCGGGCCGAGCCGACCCGGCGGACCGCGCCGACGCGGCAACCCATGCTGCCGCCATTGTCATGAAGGGCGTTTGGAAAATCTTTGGCGCCCGCGCGCCGGAGGCGATTGCGGCGGTTTTGCGCTATGGCCTCGATAAGGACGAAATCGCCAGGCGGTTTGGCTGTGTCGTGGGCGTGGCCGAGGTCAACATTTCAGTTCGGCCGGGTGAAATCTTCTGCGTCATGGGTCTGTCGGGCAGTGGCAAATCGACATTGATCCGCCATATAAACCGCCTTCTCGAACCATCCGCGGGCGAGATTTTCGTCGACGGGGAAAACGTTATGGCGAAGTCGCCCAAGGAGTTGAGGGCATTGCGGTCCCGCAAGATAGCCATGGTTTTCCAAAGCTTCGGGCTGCTTCCGCATCGGACCGTGCGCGACAACGTCGCGCTTCCGCTGGAGATCCAAGCGGCAAACAAGCAGCGGAGATTCGATGCCGCCGAGGCGGCGCTCGCCAAGGTAAACTTATCGGGCTGGGGGGATCGTTACTGCCATGAACTCTCCGGCGGTATGCAGCAGCGCGTCGGGCTGGCACGCGCTTTGGCTGCCGAGCCGGCCATCCTACTAATGGATGAGCCGTTCAGCGCGCTCGATCCGCTGATTAGGCGGCAGTTGCAAGATGAGTTCCTGGCCCTTTCGCGCTCCATGGGCAAGACAGTGATTTTCATAACCCATGACCTCGACGAGGCCATACGGATTGGCGACCGGATCGCGATCATGAAGGACGGTGTAATCGTCCAGACTGATACGCCTGAGGAGATAGTCACATCCCCGAAGCATGACTATGTGGCGAAGTTCGTCGCCGACATTTCGCGCCTGAAGGTGATCACAGCTGGACGGATCATGGAGTCGGTCCAGAATTTCAGGACCCGGCACCGTTCGGAGTTGGATGTCACCCGGTTGCGCAGTGTGGATTCACGGCAACCCCTGGCCGAACTGGTCGAACTCGCGGCACAGGATGGCGCACCGCTGGCTGTGACTGCTCCCGATGGGTCAGTTGTCGGAATTATCGATAGGCAGATCCTTCTCGACGGTTTGCGAAAGGGCAAAGCCCGTGAACGCCCATGATCCGGCCCCCGTGCGGTCGACAGAACAGGCTCAAACGGCAGAGGACGCGCTCGTACTGGAGTTCGTTGTGCGCAATCCGCATTATTACGCGCAGGTGTTCGCCCGTATCCGGCGAGCTTCCGGTGCCATCTGGCCGTTCAACTTGGCGGCCGCGCTGCTTGGGCCAGTGTGGGCCGCGGCCAGAGGCATCACGCTGTTGTTCTGGCTTACATTCTTCCTGGAGACACTAGCGGTTGTTCAAATCGGCGTCGGCGCGGCTCGAAACCTCGGCGTCACAGAGCAAGCACGAGCCGAACGCGTCAGCAAACAGGCGCAGGTGCGTGCGCAACAGGCGGAGGCCGCCGAGGCGGCGGGGCAGGACAATGCAGCAGGACTGAAGTCATCAGCCGCCGCTCTGGAGAAAGCTGCCGACAGCGCCAGGATGCAGGCTGAGGCTGCGAAGGCGAAAGCCCCGCTTGTAATTGGGTCCGGTCTTGTCACTTTGCTGCTGGCCAGGCTGCTCGCCGGTTTCGTCGCCAACCGGATGCTCGAGCGACGCTTCGCGCTCTGGCGGTCGAAGTCGACACTTCAGCGCGGGCTCAATCTTCCGCTGGCCTTATGTGCTTTTACCTTTTGTATCGCAGCCTACGGGCTTTCGGCTTATCGCTTCGCCTCGTCAACGCCAGCGGGCTGGCTAACTGCTGCCCCCTCGAACCGCGAGTGGCAGGCGACCTTGTCATCAGCGCTGGACAGCCTAATGGCAGCGGTATCGCATCTGGGGGACGGCTTTTTCGGCGGCATCACCGCCGCAATCTCGTTGGTGCTCGATGGCTTGGCCTATGGGCTGACAGGCATGCCGTGGCCCGTTACGATGGCGATCATTCTCGTCCTTGCCTGGCAACTGGCTGGGCCGCGCATAGCCATCTTCAGCGCTGCTGCGCTCGCCTATCTTGCCGTCCTCGGCTTTTGGGAAAAGAGCCTGGAAACCGTGGCCCTGTTGGGCACATCGGCTATTCTCTGCCTGTCGACCGGAATCCCGCTTGGGATATGGTGCGGACGCCGGCCGCGCGTCTACGTGTCTGTGCGGCCGGTGCTCGACTTCATGCAGACCATGCCGGCGTTCGTCTACCTGATCCCAGTGATTGCGTTGTTCGGCATCGGTAAGCCGCCCGGCGTCATCGCCACGCTGATCTTCGGCACGCCGCCCGTTGTGCGCCTGACCGCACTCGGCCTGCAAGGCGTCCCTCCGGCCATAAGAGAGGCCGCGCAGGCCTATGGCGCTACAAGATGGTTTCTCTTAACGCGGGTCGACCTCCCGCTTGCCATGCCTTCCATCATGGCCGGAATAAACCAGACCATTCTGATGTGCCTTTCAATGGTGGTCATCGCTTCCCTGATCGGTGCCAAAGGACTTGGAGAAGATGTCCTCAACGCCCTTCAATATGCGGCCGTGGGGCAGGGATTGCTCGCGGGCTTCGCCATTCTTCTGTGCGCGATGATCATAGACCGCATCGTGCAGGGAAGGGTCGAGTAGCGGTCTGCTGATTTTCGGCACCGGCCAGCACGTCCCGAACCGGGCACCACAGGACCACGATACCCGCGCTCAGAAATAGTCCTGGTCCGGCATGCTCTCCTTACGTTTGGCGATGAAGGCCTGCAGCGCTTCATCGATCGCGGGATCGAGGCCAGGGTCCACATAGTCGCTCAGAAGCTTCTTCCACTGGCGACTGGCGCGCTGGGCGGCATCCAGGCCGCCTTCGGCATTCCACTGCTCGAACGAATTGTTATCGCTGACGGTCGAGCGGTAGAATGCGGACAGGAAGTTCGACTGCGTATGGGCGCTGCCTAGGAAATGCGATCCGGGCCCGACTTCCCCGATGGCATCCATCGCCTGACCGTTCACCGACAAGTCGATACCTTCGAACAGGCTCATTACCTTACCGCAAAGGTCGGCGTCGATTATGGTCTTCTCGAAGCTGGTGACAAGACCTCCCTCCAGCCACCCCGTCGCGTGGTTGATGACGTTGGCGCCGGCGAGAAGCGACATCAGCAGGCCTAAGGTTCCCTCCTGCTCAGCCTGCGCGTCTGGCAGCTTGGACGCCGAAAGCGTGCCGACCGTGTGGAATGGAACACCGACCCTTCGCGCCAGTTGTCCGGCCGCCAGGACCATCTTTGCCGCTTCCGGCGTGCCGAAAGTCGGCGCGCCGCTCTGCATGGAGATGGTGCTTGCAAAGCTCCCCATCAGACAGGGCGCTCCTGGATTGATAAGCTGGACTAGGGAAAGGCAGGCAAGCGCCTCTGCGAGCACCTGGGCTAGAGTACCGGCGACGGTGCAGGGGCTCATTGCGCCGGCGAGCGTCCATGGCGTGCAGGCGACCGGCTGATTGTTGCGCGCGCAGACCTTGAGCGACCCGGACATGTTCGCATCGAGCACCAACGGTGCGTTGGTGTTGCTGACGTTGTAGAGCACGGCGTTGGTTGCGACGAACTCCTCGCCGAAGACGATTTTGGCGATGTCGACTGCGTCCTGCGCCCGCATGGAGCCGATAAACGCCCCCATGAAGGCGCGATCCGAATGGCGGACATGCGCATAAAGCATGTCGAGATGCCGTTTGTTGGCCGGCAGGTCGACAGGCTCGCAGACCACACCGCCCGAATGATGCAGATGCGGGATCATCTGATGGATTTTCACCAGATCGCGAAAGTCCGCGATCGTGGCATAGCGACGGCCCCGATCGAGATCATGGACAAAGGGCGGCCCCCAAGACGGACAAAGCACGGTATTGTCGCCGCCGATCATCACCGTGTTTGCCGGGTTGCGGGCATGCTGCTTGAACTGCGAAGGCGCTGTGGCGCGTACGATCTTGCGGCACATTCCGAGCTCGAAGCGCACCCTGGTGCCCTTCACGTCGGCGCCCGCTTCGCGGAAGATGTCGAGGATCTCCGGATCGTCATGGAATTCCATGCCGACCTCCTTCAGCAAACGATCGGCATTTGCCTCGATTAGGCTCAACCCTTCTTCGTCGAGGATATTGAAAGTGCCAATCCTGCGGTTGAGGTAGGGACGCCGTGCCGCCTGCTGTGCCATCCGCTGGCCTTGCCTTCCGGCACGGCCCCCGCTTCGTGGCGCTGGAGCGGTGGGGATGTTCGTCGCGTCCTTATTCATCTTTATCTCCATGATCAGGCAGGTGTGCAGGCGACCAGCGCATCTGCCCGGACGCCGCGCACCCGCAGATTGTCCGGATCGTAAGGAGCTTTCCTCAACTCCCGCGCCGTCAGTTCCTTGCCGAGGATCGAGACGGTCAGATCTTCAACCGCAACGCCGGGCTTCAGATAGGCAAGTGCGATGGTCTTGCCGGTGCGGAAGCCATGAGCCCCGGAGGTGACGATGCCCACCGGGCGGCCAGCCTGCATTACTGCGTGAGCATAGAAGGGCAGCCTTTCGTCATCGTCTTTGATCTGAAGCAAGACCATTGACCAAGAGCTCTTGCAGACGCGCTCCAGCATTGCCTCGCGCCCCACAAATGTCCGGCCATCGGTCTTGACCAACGCGCCCAAACCGGCCTCCAGCGGCGTACGCTCGGTGGTCAGGTCAGCCCCCCAGGCGCGATAGCCCTTTTCCAGCCGCATCGCGTTCAGCGCGTAGACACCGAACGGACGCAGGTCGAACTGAGCGCCGGCTTTGGTGATTGCCTCGTAGAGCTTGCCGAACTGCGCGAGTTGCACATGCAGTTCCCAGCCGAGTTCGCCAGCATAGGAGACGCGGAGCGCTGCCGCTCTGATGCCCGCCACGCGCATGATCTGCGCTGAAAGCCACGGGAATGCCGCATTAGACAGGTCGGCTTCGCAGATCTTTTCCAGTAGATCCCGGGCACGCGGGCCCATTACGCCGAGCACGCCTCGCCTCTCCGTGACATTATCGATCGTCACGTCCGGAAAGGCCGCGGCGCGCGCCCGCAGCAAATCCTCGTCATGGCGTTCGGCAAGTGCTGCACTGGTCAGGTAGAAGACGTCATCGCCCAAACGCGTCACGGTGAATTCCGACGCCACGCCGCCCTTTGCCGTTAGCACATGAAGAAGCCCGATGCGGCCATGACGCTCCGGTGGCCGGTTGGCGCCGAGAGACGCCATGAAGGCGCCGGCGCCAGGTCCACCGATTTCGAACTTGGAGAAGGCCGAAAGGTCAATGGCGCCGACGCTGCCCTGCACGCCGAGGCATTCGCCGCGCACTTCGTCGAACCAACCGGGCTTGCGGAAGGTGAGCGGCGGATTGCGGTCGGCGCCGTTGGAGGCAAACCAGTTCGGCCGCTCCCAGCCATAGGCGGCGCCCAGCACCGCGCCCTGGCTATTTTGAAGCTCAAGCGCCGGCGTCGTGCGGCGCGGGCGGCCGGCCTCGCGTTCCTCATTGGGATAGTGGACGCCGAATTGCAGGCCGAATCCTTCGACCGCCTTTTCGATGCGATAATCACGATCGGCGTAGTTGCCGAACCGGCGCGGATCGATGGCCAGAGCATCGCTTGGCGGTGACCCGTCGACGATCCAGTCGGCAAGGAAGCGACCAGCGCCGCCGCCTTCCATCACGCCCATGCTCGAGCCGGTGAGCAGCCAGGCGTTCGCAAGGCCGAAGGCCGGCCCGACCAGGGGATTGGCATCCGGCGTGAAGGTGATCGGGCCGTTGACCACCGTCTTGATGCCGGCATTGGCAAGCGCCGGCACCCGGTCCATCGCCAGGGCGATGATGTGCTCGACCCGATCGAGGTCCGGCGGCAGCAGTTCCATACCGAATTCAGGCGGCACGCCATCGATCGCCCACGGAAGGGCTGACTTTTCGTAGGGGCCAACGATATAGCCGTCGCGCTCTTGGCGAAGATACCAGCTTTCCTCCGGATCGCGGATGATCGGCAGTTCCTTGGTGCCTGCGGCAATACGCTCGGCGACCTCGCGAACTGTGTCCGTCACGACATACTGATGCAGCATTGCCACGACCGGCAGGTCGATGCCCATCATGGCGCCGATCTCGCGGCACCATGTGCCGGCGGCATTCACCACATGCTGGGCGATGATGTCGCCCTTTTGGGTGCGGACAAGCCATTCGCCCGATGCCTTGCGTTCGATCCCCAGCACCGGATTGTGGCGCACGATCTCGGCGCCGCGCGAGCGTGCTCCAGTGGCCATGGCGTTGGTCGCGAGCGTCGGATCGACATGGCCGTCATTGGGCTCGTAGATGGCGCCGATGATCTCATCGGTATGGCAGAGCGGATAGAGCTCCTTGAGTTCGCTGGGGCTCAGGATGTCGAAGTCATGTCCGACGAACCGGCCGAGCCCCTGAACATGGCGGAATTCATCCATCCGCGCCTTTGAGCGGGTTATGCGCAAAGCGCCGCTGGGATGGAAGCCGGTCGGCAGTCCAGTCTCCGCGGTTAGGATTTCCCGGTAGAGCTGCACCGAATGCGCGCGCATTTCCATGATCGTCGCGTTGTGAGCGAAATGCGTACAAAGGCCCGCGGCGTGCCAGGTGGAACCCGCAGTCAGCTCCTGTCTCTCGACGAGCATGACGTCGTCCCAGCCGCGCTTGGCGAGGTGGTAGAGCAACGATACGCCCATGGCGCCGCCGCCGATAACGACCACACGGGCCTGTTGTCTCATGAATTTTCCTCCGCGCTTGCGCGCATGCGCGATCCGGTTGGGTCGTAAGGTGGTTTGTCGAGCGGCCGAAGCTTGTAGCGGACACCGGCTACCGTGATTTCGTAGTCGCAGGCGAGCAGCTGCGTTTTCGTTTCGCCCGGATCGAGGGCGACATAGCCCAGACAAAGGCTTAGACCCGTGCGAACGCCCAGGCCACCCGAAGTGGTCAACCCGGCGAGCTTGCCGTTTCGATAGATCGGCTCGTCATGCAGCAGAAGCGGATTGGCGCCGTCGACGGCGAAATGCATTAGCCGGCGCTGCACGCCTTCGGCCTTCTGCTTCAACAAGGCCTCCCGGCCAAGGAAATCACCTTTCTTCCAGGACACGGCAAATGAAAGACCCGCTTCCAGCGGCGTGTCCTTCGGCCCGATATCATGGCCCCAATGGCAGTAACCTTTTTCGAGGCGGCAGCCGTCGAGCGCGTAGTGACCGCAAAAGACCAGGCCGTGAGCACCGCCCGCCGAGGCGATTGCCGCCAATACGCTCTCGGCATGTTCGACAGGTGCGTAGAGCTCGAAGCCGAGTTCGCCGACAAAGCTGATGCGCGTGGCCCGCACATTGGCGGTTCCGATGTCGATGCGACGCGAGGTCGAGAACGGGAATGCCGCGTCGGAAAGATCGGCGTCGGTGAGGTTCTGGAGCAGCGTACACGAGCCTGGGCCCATGACGCCGAGAACGGCCTCCGCCGATGTGGCGTCGAAGACTGAGACAGCGAGGCCGAGATCCTCGGCACGGCGGCTGATCCAGGCAAGATCCTTCTGCCTTGTCGCGGCGCCTGAGATGATGCGGAACGCGTCTTCACCGTCGCGCGTGACCGTCACGTCGGCTTCGATGCCGCCGCGCGTATTGAGCATCTGGGTATAGACGGCGCAGCCTTCGGACCTGTCGACGTCGGCGGCGCACAGGCGCTCCATCAGCGCGGCCGCGTCGCGTCCGCGCACATCGATCTTGGTGAAGGGCGAAAGCTCGAACACGCCGACGCCTTGCGCCATCCGCTCAGCCTCGTTCCTGGCCGCGCTCCACCATTTCTGCGCGCCGACGCAATAGCCGCGTGTCTCCGCCCCGCCAAACCAGAGCGGTCGCTCCCAGCCGGTCGGCGCGCCGAAAACAGCGCCCGCTTCGGCGAATGTGCGGTGAAATGCGGAGCGCCTGACGTCACGCCCGGCGGTCGCCTGTTTGTAGGGCCAATGCATGTGGAAAAGATCGGCGACCGCTTCCTCCATCCTGGCGCCGACGAAGGAACGGGCCGCTGCCGAACGGTCGAAACGGGCGATGTCGAGGGCCCACAGATCGAGGCCAGGTTCGCCATCGACGATCCATTCAGCCATCGCCTTGCCGGCGCCGGCCGAAGACATCATCCCCGTCGAATTGAAACCGGCGGCAACAAAGAATCCGCGCAGGTAGGGCGACTCACCCATCAGCGGTCGCGTATCAGGCGTAAAACTCTCCGGCCCGTTCATGAAATGCCTGATGCCGGTTTCAGACATCGCCGGCAGAAGCTTCAATCCTGCCGACATGAACGGCTCGAACTGCTCCCAATCCTCCGGCAGCTCAAGGAATGGCCTGTCGCCGGCGGGTCCGCGAACGTCGAAGAGCTTGGCGTTCGGCTCGAACCCGCCCAACACCAGCTTGCCGGAATCGCCCTTGATGTAGATGCCTTCATCGAGGTCGCGAAGGATGGGGAACGGATCCTGGAGCCCCGCAATCGGCTCGGTGACGACATACATGTGCTCGACGGCCTGCAACGGCACTGGAACGTTGGCGAGCGCGCCGATACAGCGCGCCCAGGCGCCGGCGCAGTTGACGACGATCTCGCAATCGATGGTGATGCCGGAGGCCAGGTTGACGCCCGCGATCCGGCCGTTTCGGGCTATGAAGCCCGTGCAAGCGGCTCCTTCAAGGATGCGGATACCAGCGCTCCGCACACGTTTTGCATAAGCAGCACAGATGTCGACTGGACTGGCCTGGCCGTCTTCGTCGACCCACAGCGCGCCAACAATGCCATCGGCGCCGACCCCGCTCACCCGCTCGGTCACAGCGGCCGGACCGATAATTTCAACCGTCAGGCCACAGACATCGCCCATATGCGCGATGCGCTTCAGCTCGTCCATGCGCTCCGGGTGACGCGCCAGCCACAGCCCGCCGGTACGCCTGTAGCCGGACGCCTGCCCGGTGAGCTCCTCAAGGCGTGGGAACAGTTCAGTTGCGTATTGCGCGAGCCTTGTCAGGTTAAGGCTGGCGCGCAACGGGCCAACAATTCCGGCTGCATGCCACGATGTGCCGCTTGTCAGTTGGTGGCGCTCCAGAAGGACGACATCACCCACCCCCGCTTCGGCAAGGTGATAGGCTGTGCTGAGGCCAATGACGCCGCCACCAATAATTACGATGCGTGCACTGTCATTCACTTATCGGGCACCTTTGCTGGGTCGCAAGAAGGTGATCTTTTCCTGCTAAGCCTCTTGCGCTCAAGCCGAATTGCGCAACATTAGCAAAACTTATGGAACCTCACGGGCGGAGTTGCGGGTGACGAGCGGCAGTTTCGATTTCAACCTGTTTCGGGCGATCGAAGTGTTCGTCGCCGTTGTCGAGACGAGGCATGTCACCCAGGCGGCACAGATGTTGGGCATGACGCAGTCAGCTGCTTCGCAACATCTCAAGAACCTGGAAAGGGGCCTCGGCGTCACCCTGATTGACCGCAATTTACGGCCGATCGAACTCACCAAGGCAGGCATTGCACTGCACCGCCGCGCCGTCGCCATACTGGCTGAGGTCGAGGGCCTACGCACCGACGCACGCCGGGTCAACGCTGCGCCGCTGCCCTTGTTGCGCATTGCCCTTTTAGCCTCGATTGCGACCACGCTGGCGCCGGCGCTGTCAGTCCTCGCCCGCAAGAACTTCGGCATCCCCGAACTCAGCCTTTTCGCAGGTCTTGCGACGGATCATGTCGCCTTGCTGCGGGCCCGGCGCGCCGACCTCGCCGTCACCTCTGGCGAACTGTTCGAGATCGAGGGACTGACGCGCTATCCGGTAATCACCGAAAAATTCCTGCTGGTCACGCCAAAAGGCTTTGCCGGCGATGTCCGCGACATCGTCAAGCTCTCGAAGAAGCTGGCTTTCGTGCGCTTCTCGCGCGAAACGCCCGTCGGCCTTCGCGTCGACCAGCATCTCAGCCGCCTTCGCATCGAGATCCCACGCGCCATGGAAGGCGACCGTTCCAGCGTGGTGATGGCGCCGGTTGCGGCTGGCATGGGTTTTGCCATCCTGACGCCGACCTTGCTCATCGACGGTCTGGCGGAAGGCATGGAGATCGACGTCCACTCCCTGCCTTTCACCGGACTGTCGCGCAGCATTCTGCTGGTCGCGCGCGAGCGCGAACTCGGAAACCTGCCGGCGGCTTTCGCCGCGCGCACCGCCGAAGTGCTGACTGATGCGATCACCACCCGTCTGCCTGGCCTGCCCAACGACTGCTATGTCGTCGACCGCTCTTCGTCGCACGACTAATCAACTCCATCAGTTATCCTGATGAGGATGTTTGTCGGTGTGCGCGCCGAGCATTTCGTGCTTTCAATCTCCGCGATTTGCAACACGGGAGGCACGGCGTGAACGCTCCGCATGTCGATTCAAGTCTGGAGATTGATTGGTCGACCAACGCCATCGTCGATCGGCGGAACCGTTTCTACTCGGCCTCGCAGCGTAAGTTCGTTCCTTACAAGGAGCCGTTGATCCTGAAGCGTGGCCGCGGCCAGTATGTCTGGGACGAGCAGGATCGCAAATACATCGACCTGCTCGGCATGAACCTGTGCATCTCCGTCGGGCATGCTCACCCTCAGGTGGTGAAGGCAGCCACTGACCAGATGAGGGAACTGACGCATTGCACGACTATGTTCTACCATCCAGTCCCGGCCCAATATGCGGAGGAACTGGTGGCAACGATGCCAGCCGGTCACGATTGGGTTGTGCATTTCACCAACAGCGGCGCCGAGGCCATCGACCTAGCGCTGTTAATGGCGCGCTCGCACACCGGGAGCATAGACATGCTAGCGCTTGCCTCCAGCTATCATGGCGCCACCTTCGGCGCGCAGTCGGTGACCGGCATAGCTGGGTTCCGCCATCCCGTGCCACAGCTCGGCGGAGTCACGTTCGTGGCTGAGCCCAACCAGTATCGCGGCGTGCACGGCGAAGGTGTCGAGTCTTATCTCGATGAAGTAGAGCGTGCTATCGCTACATCCACGAGCGGACGGTTGGCTGGCATGATTGTCGAGCCGGTGCAGGGCTATGGTGGTATCGTGCCGATGCCCGCAGGCTACATCGCCGGGGCTTTCGAACGCGTACGGGCGGCAGGGGGTGTCTGCATCATCGATGAAGTGCAGTCGGGCGTTGGGCGTACGGGAGAAGCCTTCTGGGCGTTCGAATCGCACGGCGCCGTTCCAGATATTGTCGTCGTCGCCAAGGGCGTCGGCAACGGCATCCCGCTCGGTGCTGTCATCGCCAAACGCGCTATCGCAGAGTCCATGTCGGACAAATTCCTGTTCCACACCTACGGAGCCAACCCCGTTGCTTGCGCCGCTGGACGCGCAGTGCTCAAGGTGATGCGGGAGGAGCGGCTGCAGGAGAACGCAGCCGCGGTCGGCGGCGCGCTGAAACACAGGCTACAAGTTCTCCAAAAGGACTTCCCGCTGATCGGCGACATCCGGGGACAGGGTCTGATGCTCGCCATCGAGCTGGTAAAGGATCGGGCCACCAAGGAGCCAGCACCCGAAGCAACGATGAAGGTCTTCGAAGAGACTCGGCGTTATGGTCTCGTCGCCAGCCGCTCAGGCCCCTATCGCAACGTCATCAGGATGTGCCCTCCGCTCTGCCTGGCGATGGCCGATCTCGACGACGTGGTAGAAAGCTTCGTTCGCAGCTTCCGGACGGCGATATCTTGATAACCGACCACCGCGTTCTTCGCGGCGGCACGAGCCTGCCGATTTCGGGCCTGACCTATGGTAGGGCCTGTTCAGCACGGCCGCCTTCAGGCAGAACAGAGCGTGCTGGCGCATTGCGCGCTCAGCTTGCCCTTTCCATGATGAGGACGGCGGCGGGCGAGCAGTTCCCGCGAAGCTGAATATTTCTCCATGACCTTTGTTGATGAGCACCGCGAGGGCGCGGACGAGAGCTCCCTTTCAGATGGATTGCCTGCGCCGGTCCGGCGGCTCTCGCCGGGGTACCCCTCCGGTGAGGGCCGTCTTGTCAGCTGAGGGCGAACATCGGAAGTCCTAGGGATAATCCTAGGAGTAGCCC